>CAZYSW010000102.1:0-14533 GCA_964650105.1 uncultured Nannocystaceae bacterium | reverse complement strand
CACACCGGCGCCCACAAGATCAACAACTGCGTGGGGCAGGTGCTGCTGGCGAGGCGCATGGGGAAGACCCGGATCATCGCGGAGACCGGCGCCGGGCAGCACGGGGTTGCGACGGCCACCGTGTGCGCCTACTTCGGGTTGCCCTGCACGGTGTACATGGGGGCCGTCGACGTCGAGCGGCAGGCGCTGAACGTCTTTCGCATGCGGCTTCTGGGGGCGGAGGTCGTCCCGGTCACGGCCGGCTCCGCGACGCTCAAGGACGCCATCAATGAGGCGCTTCGCGACTGGGTCGCGAACGTCGACGACACGCACTATGTCATCGGCAGCGTGATGGGGCCGCATCCGTATCCCACCATGGTGCGAGACCTGCATCGCGTGATCGGTGACGAGACGCGCAAGCAGATCTTGGAGGCGACCGGTGCACTTCCCGACGTCGTGGTGGCGTGCGTGGGGGGCGGCTCCAACGCGATGGGCATCTTCAGCGCCTTCGTGGACGACCCCGAGGTCGCGCTGGTGGGCGTCGAAGCGGCCGGCGAGGGGCTGCACGGCAAACACGCCGCGACGATGGCCCGAGGCCGCGAAGGCATCTTTCACGGGATGCGCAGCCTGGTGCTGCAGGACGACGATGGTCAGCTCGTGGAGGCGCACTCCATCTCCGCGGGCCTCGACTACCCGGGCGTGGGACCGGAGCACGCGTGGTTGATGCGACGAGGGCGGGCGCGCTACCTGAGCGTCACCGACGAGGAGGCGCTCGCCGGGCTCGAGCTCTTGGCCCGGACCGAGGGGATCATTCCCGCCCTGGAGACCGCGCACGCGCTGGCCGCCATGCCTCGTCTGGTCGCCGAGGGACCCGACCGCGTGTTCGTGGTCAACCTGTCGGGTCGCGGAGACAAGGACATGCACACCGTGCGGACGCGACTGCGCCTCGATGCGGCAGGGGGGGCGGACGCGTGAACCGATTGGCGGAGACCTTCGCCCGCTGCAAGAACGAGAAGCGGGCGGCGCTGGTCGGATATCTGACCGCCTTCGATCCCGATCGCGCGGGATCAATCGAGCGCCTGACGGCCGCCTGCGACGCCGGGCTCGACATCCTCGAGCTCGGCGTGCCGTTCTCGGACCCCACCGCCGACGGGGCCGACGTGCAAGGGGCCATGGTGCGTGCGCTCCGTGCCGGCGCGACCACCCAGGGCGTGCTGGAGATCGCCGCCACGGTCCGCGAACGCTTCTTTGGTCCCATCGTCCTGTTCTCCTACGCCAATCCCCTCCTGCGGCGAGGGGCCGACGCGCTCGTGCACGATGCCGTCGCCGCCGGGCTCGACGCGTTGCTGGTGGTCGACCTCCCGCCCGAGCATGCCGATCCGCTGCGGGATCCGGCGCGTGCCGCCGGGCTCGACTGGATTGCGCTCGTCGCTCCCACCACGACCGAGGCCCGAATGCAGCGCGCCCTCGCGGCCGGCAGCGGCTTCGTCTACGCGGTGACGCTGCGTGGGGTCACCGGGGCGACCCTCGACGTGGGTGCGCCCGAGCTCGAGCAGCAGCTCGGCCGGATCCGGAGCACGACGGGGCTTCCGATCGCCGCCGGCTTCGGGATTCGCACCACCGAGCAGGTCCGAGCGGTGGCGCGGCACGCCGAAGGCGTCGTGGTCGGCAGCGCCCTGGTGCGCGCGGGCCTCGAGGGCCCGCGTGCCCTCGGGACCCTGGTGGCCCAGCTACGACGCGCCGTGGAGGCGTGGTGACGCCTCGATCACCGACGCAGGCGTCGGCTCAGGGCCATGCGTGCATTGGCCATCGCCTGCCGCAGCGCCTGATCCTCCACGCTCTGCAGGGCGTCGATGGTCTCGCGCGCCGGCTCGTCGGACAGCGCCACGACGGGCGCAGGCGAGGGCGCAAAGGGAGGTTCCCGCATCGCGGGTCGAACGGCGCCGACCCGCAGCCGCAGCTCGCCGATACCCTCTGCGGGGCACGCCCGCCGGATCCGGCCCAGCAGGTCCTCGCGGACGTACGTGAGCTCGTGAAGCCACTGGTTGTCGACGACGTGGAGGACGAGTTGGGCATCGCGCAAGGCCGCGGGCCACGCTACCTCGCGCAGGTGACCCGGAGCGATCTCGTCCCATGCCATTTGCACGCGGATGAGCCGGAGGCGCTCGGTGGGGACGAGCTTTTCGACGGCTCGCAAGGCCAGCGGTCCCGCCGCGGCGGGAGCCTCCGTCTTTCGCCGACGCCGGGCCACGTCGGTCCATCTTGCCACACCCCCTCCCATCCGCACGCGCCCTCGCAGACCCGTGTCCAGCACGCCCACCGACCTTCTTCGCCGCGGGCCGATCGGGGTGGGGGACGACGAAGCCTGCGCGTCGCCTGCCTCCTCGTCGCGTTGGCGTCGACGACCGCGTGCGCACCTCGGCATGGCTGGTCCCGCGACCACGCCCGCGTCTGCGACGACGAGGCTCCCGCGATCGTGTGCCTAGAGGACGACCCCGATCAGCCCATCGAGCTGCACGTCGGCGACACGGTCATCCTTCCGGGGGAATGCGCACGGGCCGAGCGCGGAGGCGGCGTGCTTCGCCTGAGGGTCGTCGACGGCCGTGGGGGCGGCGATGCCCGGTCGATCCGCCTTCCCGCGAGCCGGCGCACGCACGTCCGGTATGCGGACGACCGGCTGCGGGTCGACCGGCGCCACGTCTGCGATCGACGGCCCGAGTGACCCGGCCGCCCGCCGGAAGGCCTCGCGCTCACGCAGAACGGTCGGTGTCGCTCGTGAAGGTCACTGCTCGACGAGCCGCCGAATGACCTCGCGCAGCCGGTGAACGCCCCCCATGTCGCGGGCCATGAACTCCAGGCCCACGCCGTCGGGGTTGTCGGTGTTGCGCACCACCGCGAGGATCTCGAGCGCTCGTTCGCTCCCGGGGGGCGTGATCTCGACGATGATTTCCTGCCCTTGCGCGGGCGGCTGGCGGGTCAGCAGGAGGGCGCCACCTTCGGAAATCTCCGAGAGCGCGGCGACCGAGAATTCCCGGCTGTCCTGCAGCCGCCAGCGCACCTCGACCATCACCGGAAGACGCACGTGGCGGCGCCGGGCGGTCAGGTTGATCGCACCGCTGCCCACCTCGCGCAAGAACTCGAGTTTGCGCCACTCCGACCCGGTGCACCGCAGCACGCCGCCGGCGCGCACTCGAAGGCGCGGGCGTGCGGCGTGCCACTCCTTGCCGATCGCCCGCACCATCATCTTGCCGGGCAGCCCGGGGAAGTACACCTCAAGGAGAACCTCCTCCCCGGGCTCGAACGGGTCGGTGGTGAAAACCTGCAGCCCGTTCGCCTCGTTGGGCGCCTGCAACGCTTCGATGAAGGCTTCGGCCGACGGGTAATGGCACCGAATTTTGCGCAAGGCGGGCTACGACTCCGCGCTCAACTGTAGCCGAAAGGTGCACACGCGGGGCAAGCCAATTGGGGGGCTCACGCCCTGCGGCGCCGACGCAGGACGAGCGGGATCAGCACGCCCACGAGCAGCGGGCGGCGATGGGGCGCGCTGGTGCACGCGCACCCCTCGTCGTCGCCGTCGCCGAGCCCGAACCCATCGGGGAGCGCCGGATCGACGCCCGAGCCGCCCTCCGGCGTCCCGCCGCTGCCCGGCTGTTCACCCTCGGCGCCCGCATCCCCGCTCTCGGAGTCGTCGACCCCTCCGTCGTCGGCACCGCCGCCGCTGGTGCCGTCGCCGCCGGGGATCTCCTCCGGCTCGATCCGGATCACCACGCGCGCTCCGGGATGCACCTCCACGTCGACGGGCGCCGCGGTGGCGAGAAAGCCCTCGCCCGCGACGTCGAGCACGTGAGCGCCGGCCGAGACCCCCGAGAAGGCGAACGAGCCGTCGGCCTCCACCGGCACCGGGGCCCCGGCATCGAGCGCCACCGTCACCCCTGCTGCCGCCAGGTCCTCGGGCGGACAAAACCCGTCGAAGTGGCCCGCGTACGCGAAGGCTTCGGCCTCGACGTCGGGTAGGCCGACGCAGGGATGGTCGCCGACGAGGGTCAGCCGCCGGTGTCCGACCATGTCCGCGCTCGCGTGCGCGTACTCGATCGAGGTCCCCGCCGGCACGAAGCACTTCTCGTGCTCGGCGAGCGCGTCCGAGGCCTCCAAAGTCCGCTTGAGCCACGTGTCGGTCGTGGCGGTGAGGCTGCAGGTTCGGGACGCGTCGACGACCACGCCCACGACGTGGTTGGACGGGACCACGTCGTGAACCAGGGCCATGTACATGTCCCAGGCCCAGTGAGGGCCGGGATCGGTGTGCGTTTGATTGGGCAGCTCGACATGGCCGACCACGTGGTTGCGGTCGATGGGAATGCCGTAGGTGTCGCACAGCCATCGGGTCAGGCGTGCCGAGGAGACGTAGGTGTTCCAGGTGTACCAGCTCGGGTCGTCGACGAAACCCTCGTGCTCGATTCCGAGCGCGTAGGGATTGGAGCTCCCCACGTGCCAGGCTCGATCGTCGTTGCGGACCATCTGGGTCACCTCGCCGTCTTCGGCCCGCATCACATAGTGGGCCGAGACGTTCGCCGCGGGGTTTTGGAACCACGAGATCGACCCCGCGTAGTATCCCTGCATGGTGTGAACCACGACATAGTCGTACGAGACGATCCCGCCCTTGGTGTAGTTGCTGGGATCGGCGGGAATGAAGGCGGCCGCCAGCGGATAATCGGGCTCCTCGGCGCTGGCAGGGGGCACCGCCAAGGTGGGATCCAGGTAGGCGTGCGGGCGCCCGTGGTCGTCCTCGCCGTCCTCGGGGTGGATCCACGCGCTGGCCGACGCCGCGTGGGCGTCCAGTCCACCCAGCGCGACCCCGACGATCAGAAACCCGAGCGCCCCCCGGCCCCTCCCGAACGCGATCATCGCGGTCCACTGTAGTCTTCGGGAGATTGGCCGAGCAAGCGTCGGTATAGTCGGGCCGGTGACGAAAAGCACCAACGGTGAAGGTACGCGTCCGCGCACGACGAGCGGCTCGGAGACCGCTCGCTCCGGTCCGGAGGAGCGCCCGATCGTGCTCGTCCCGACCTACGACGAGAAGGAGAACCTCGACCGCGTGCTCGATGCGATCTGGGCTGCGCAGCCGGACTTCGAGGTGCTGATCATCGACGACGCCAGCCCCGACGGCACCGGGGTGCTCGCCGAGCGGCGGGCGGCCACCGAGCCCCGGCTCCACGTGCTGCATCGGGCGGGCAAGCAGGGGCTGGGCCGCGCCTACCTGGCTGGATTCGCGTGGGCCCTCGAGCATCCCCGTCGCTACACCCACATCTTCGAGATGGACGCCGACCTCAGCCACGACCCGCGCTACCTCGGCGACCTGCTGCAGGCGTGTCGAGACGGTGCCGACGTGGCTTTGGGGTCTCGATGGGTCGACGGCGGCGGCGTGCGCGGATGGACCTTGCGGCGCAAGCTGCTCAGCCGCGGAGGCAGCCTGTACGCGCGCACCGTGCTGGGCGTCGGCATCCGGGACCTGACGGGCGGCTTCAAGTGCTTTCGACGATACGTCCTCGAAGCCCTCCCGCTCGGCGAGGTGCTCGCCGTCGGATACGGGTTTCAGATCGAGATGACCTACCGGGCGATCCGCCAGGGGTTCACGGTCGTCGAGGTTCCGATCGTCTTTCCCGACCGGGAACGCGGCGCGTCGAAGATGTCGGCCGGCATCATGGTCGAGGCGCTCGGCATGGTGTGGACCCTGCGGCGCCGGGTACGAGGGGGCCCACGGCCCGATGCACGACGCCGGTGATCCGACGGCCGTGGTATTGAGAGGCCGAACGCGATGTCGACCAAGGTCTACCTGTCCACGTTGGGAAAGGCCGTCGACCCGCCGGACGCGCGGGTGAGCGTGTTCGATCGCGGGTTCCTCTACGGCGACAGCATCTACGAGACCATGCGGACCGCCGGCGGGCGCACGGTGGAGCTGCGTCGTCACCTGGCCCGCCTGCATACCAGCGCGGACGGAATCGGCTTGCCGCTGGCGTGGACGGACGCCGAGTTGGCCGAGGTGATCGACACCACGCACCGGGCGAGCGACAACGAGGAGAGCTATGTCCGCCTCATCGTGACCCGAGGGGAGGGGCCGCTTCTGCTCGATCCTCGGCACAGCGAGAGGCCGACGCTGGTCGTCATCGTGCAACCGCTGCGCCTGCCCCCGCCCGAGGCTTACACGCAGGGAATCGCCGCCGTGGTGGTGGACGTGCAGAAGTCCGGGGGAGGGCTGGTCGACCCCCGCATCAAGACGGGCAACTACCTCAGCAACATTCTGGCGCTGCGGCAGGCCATCGAGCGGGCGGGCGACGACGCGATCTTGTGCAATGCGGAGGGCAACGTCGCGGAGGGGGCGACCAGCAACGTCTTCGCGGTGATCGACGACCGCCTGGTCACGCCGCCGATTCGCGCCGATCTCCTGCCGGGCATCACCCGGATGGCCGTCGTGGAGCTGGCCACGGAGCTCGGTCTGTCGCCGCAGGAGGCGACGATCACGCCCGACGCCCTGGGCGGCGCTCAGGAGGTGTTCTTGACCAGCTCGGTGCGGGGCATCATGCCCGTCACCCGCGTGGACGGGAGCACCGTCGGCGACGGCACGGCCGGACCGATCACGCGCCGGTTGATGTCCGCCTACGCCGCATACCTCGACGACTGGAAGGCCGGGCGGCGCAGCTGACCGGGGACCGCCCCCGCGATGCGATTCCACCGTTTTCCCGACGCCGGCGCCCCGAGGCTCGAAGCTCGAGCCTCCCCCGACACCGGTGCCGTGCGCGTTGTGGCCCTCGCCACGCTAGCGGCACTTCGACAGGCAGCGCGCCTCGACCTGGTTGCACTGGAGCTCGCAGGTGGCCGCGTCCGATCCGTCGGCGCTGCAGCCCGCGCGACAGTGATCGGCCCGCGAGGAGCAGTCGCTGCGACACGACGACGTCGGCGAGGAGCGCGACGTCGAGGTCGACGATGCCGCCGTACCGGAGATTCGTGCGGGCGCGTGATCGACCGACGGGCGGACGATGCAATCGAAGCGGCACGAAGCCCGTCGTGCGATGCTCGCCTCCAGCGCGCACGGGGTCTGGCAGCGCAGTCGCGCGAGGGTCGGAGCGCCCGCGGCCGGCCGGGCCTGGGACGACGGCGCGGCGGAGCGACCCGTGGTCTCGGTTCGCGTCTGCGTCCGACCGCGGCCCGTCGTTTCGACGACCTGCGTGGTCGAGCCACCTTCGACCGACGGGTCGGGCGATCCGCCCAGGAGCTCGGTCTTCTTCCATCGCGTGATGTTCGGCTCCTTGGGCGCCCAGTCCTCCTCCTGGCAGGTCAGGCGACACGTCGCCTGATCGGTCTCCGAGCCGGCCTGATCGCACGACGCGAGGCACTGCGCGAGCGCATCGTCGTGCGCAGCGGGGCCGGTCGTCGTCCCGAGCGCGCACACCAGACCCGTCAGCCACGACAGGTGGGCCCGCAACATGGGGGCGATCATACCAGAGGGCTCCGGCCGCGCTTGGAGCGCAATGGGCTCGGCACGGCGCGGGACACCGCATCGCGCGCGGAACCTCGCGGGCGCGCCGAGCCGCCTGCGGCGGCCCGGCGGGTCTGCTAGCTTTGCCCACCCTCTCCACGACGGGATGCAATCGTGAAGCCGATCGACATCTGCCATCACCTGGGACGCGAGCGCGTCGATTCCTTCTACAACGAGCTTTCGGGCAAGGAGGTTCGTCAGGTGCTGAAGGCCGGGGGCTCGCATGCTGGCGTGCCGGCGACGGCCTACACCCGGGCGCAGCGCCTCAAGGCCTGGCGCAAGCGTTTCGACGCCGAATTCGAGGCCGGCAACGAACAACTGGCGCTCGCCCTGCTCATCGAGTGGCTGATGCGTCACCACCGGTCGATGCTCATCGACTATCTCGATTTTCTGAAGGTGCCTCATCGGCAAGGGGAAACCGACGAGGACTTCTGCGAGACGCGGACGCCCGAGCAGCTCCGTGAGGGCATCGACGTGCTCTTGGAAAAGTATCCGCCCCACCACGTCGCCGTGTATCTGCTGCTCGTGGGGCATCTGCAGGAGACCCCGGTGTTCGATCAGACCCCCAAGCTGCTCGAGTGCCTGGGCATGTCGGCCGAGGAGGCTGCGGCCTACGTCGAGGAACACAAGAAGAACCACGCCGCGGTCAGCGGCGCAGCCTGACGACGGAGAGCCCGTGGCCATGGACCGCCTCGCGATGCTGCAGAAGATGGTGGAGACCCGGCCCGACGATCCGTTCCCCCGGTACGGCCTGGCCATGGAGCTCCGCAAGGCAGGTCGCCTCGTCGACGCACGCCGGGTGTTCGAGGAGCTCGTCGAGCGGCACCCCGGGTACGTCGCCGCCTATCTCATGTTCGGCAACCTGCTCGCCGAGCTGGGGGAGCAAGACGCAGCGGCCACCATCTATACGCGCGGCATCGAGGCCGCGCGCCAGGCAGGCGACGCCCACGCTGCCAGCGAGCTGGAGGCCGCGCGGGCGGGGTTGCCTTGACGGACTGGCCCGAGCTCTGCTTCGCGAGCCCCCGCCGTTTGCCGCGGGCCGCTTCCCTGCGGGGCCGGGTGGTGGTGCTGGACATCGCGTTCGCGTCCACGGGCCTGGGGCGTGGCTTCGAGAAGACCACGGGCAAGCTGATCGAGCAGCTCGGCCCCCGCCTGGCCCGCTGGGTCGATCACCACGACCACCCGATGCACGCGCGTTTCGCCTCGGACCCGCGGTTCGTGCTCGCGACCAAGGCCGAGCACGGGGCGTGTCCCGAGATGATCACGCCCGAGCTCGTGCGCGACACCGGACCCATCGACACCATCGTCTGCCACTTCGACCTCGATGGGTTGTACGCGGCCGCGAAGTGGATCCTCGGCGGGCACGAGCCTTACCCGGGCGCCGACGACGACGCGCGCGCCGTCGACACCCGCATCGGTGAGCCCGGCCCCGAGGCGCGACGCATCGACCACGCCCTGCGTGCCCACTGGACCGATGACACCCTCAAGCGTCGGATCGTCCGTTACCTGGTGGAGGGGCTGCGCCCGGGCAGCGAGCGCGATGCCATCGTGGCGGCGGCCGCCGACTTTTCCCGCATGGCGGACCGGGCCCGCGAGATGGCCGAACGGTTCAAGGTCGAAAACGGGATCGCGTACATCGAGGTGGGCAGCGGCGTGCCCCCCTACGACAAGACCGAGCTCCTCCTGCTGGGCCAGGAGCGGGCCGAGGTGGCGGTGGTGGTGGAAGCCGGCAACGCCACCATCGCCGCGCCCTTCGAGAGCGGCCTCGACTTCGTCGAGCTCCTCGGGCTCGGCGGCGGCATGCCGACCCGCGTGAACATCCCCGCCAAGCGCGTCCCGGACGCCCTTCGCCTCATCCGCCAGGCGCTTCGCGACCGATCGAGCCGATGAGGCCGGGGATTTCGCGCCCGCGGCTGCGACCGGAGGCGCGGCGTGCTATCAACCCTCCAAGGTGGCGACGCGTCTGCCCATCCTCGGCGATTCCCAGCCACCTCGGCGTCGCCATCCGTCGTGGCTCCGCGTCCGCATGCCCGGAGGCGACGGCTACGCCGACATCAAGCGCATGGTCTCGGAGCTGAAGCTCCACACCGTGTGCCAGAGCGCGAGCTGTCCGAACATCGGGGAGTGTTGGAACAACCGGGCGCTCACGATCATGATCCTGGGCGACATCTGCACGCGCTCGTGCCGGTTCTGCGACGTCGCCACCGGACGGCCGCTGCCGGTCGACGAAGAGGAGCCCGCACGTGTGGCGCGCATGCTGGCCGCGTTGCGTCTCGACCATACCGTGATCACCTCCGTCGACCGCGACGACCTTCGCGATGGCGGCGCCCGGATCTGGGCCGCCACGCTGCACGCGTGCCACGAGGCGGCCCCCTGGATGACGATCGAAGTGCTGGTCGGGGACTTCAAGGGCAACCTCGCAGACGTGGACACGGTCCTGGACGCGATGCCCGACGTCTTCTCCCACAACCTGGAGACCGTGCCTCGACTCAGCCGACAGGTGCGGGTGCAGGCCCGCTACGACCGCAGCTTCGCAGTGCTCCGTCACGCGCGCGAGCGCGGAGCCCTGACCAAGACCGGCCTCATGCTGGGGCTCGGCGAGGAGCTCCAGGAGGTCCGCGACGTGATCGCCGAGGTCGCCGATCTCGGGCTCACCATCCTCACGCTCGGCCAGTACCTGCAGCCCAGCCGCAAGCACCTCGAGGTCGCCCGATACGTGCACCCCGACGAGTTCGCCGAGCTTCGCGAGTTCGCGCTCGCCCGCGGCATCCTCCACGTCGAGAGCGGTCCGCTGGTGCGGAGCAGCTACCACGCCGAAGGGCAGGCGGCGCTCATCGCCCGTCTGCAACGCGAGCACGGCAAGATCGGCTTCGCCAGCCTCCGTCCCTCCACCGCGCCGCCGCCCGCGTGAGGACGCCGCGCCGTCACCACGCATCGACGCGCGCAAACGACGTCGACGCATGCCGGCGGAGCCCCGTCAAAACGAGAGGCCCGCGCGGGGGTTTTGACCCGCCTGGAGCGTCTCGAGGATGCGTTCGAGGGGCTCGCTGCCGGCTTCGGGAAGGCGGACGTCGAGCTGGACGTACAGGTCGCCGGGCTCCTTGCCCGGTGGGCGCACGCCGTAGCCGCGAAGGCGCAGGACCTGCCCGTTCTGCGAGCCCCGCGGCAGCTTGAGCGTGACGACCCCCCAGGGTGTCGGCACGTCGATCGGACCGCCCCGATAGGCCTCGAACGCGGTCACCGGGACCTTCATCGTCAGATTGTTCCCCTCTCTGGAGAGCCGCGGATGGGGCTTGACGCGGACGGTGAGGAGGATGTCCCCCGGGGGCGTACCGGGGCCGCCCTGTCCCCGCAGGCGCAGCTTGCCACCATCGGGCATACCGGGCGGGACCTTCACGTCCAGCGTGCGTCCGTCGCCCGTCGGGCTCTCGATCCGGAGCGGCACCGTCGTGCTGTGGAGCGCGTCGAGGAACGCCACGGTGATCTCGCCCTCGATGTTCCGTCCTCGGCGCGTCCTCGGCCGCGCCGCGCCGAAGTCGGTGCGCACGCGCCCGCCGCCGAACAGGCGCGAGAGCAGATCGTCGAAGCTGGTCTCCCGCGCCTCCCCGAAGTCGTGAAAGAAGCCGGAGTCGCCGGGACCGAAGCCGCCGAAGCCTCCCCTGGCATAGGCGTGTCGCGACTGCGCCTGTTTGTAGGCGCGCGCACGCTCGGGATCGAAGCCTTCGGTGAGGCTCACCTCGCCGAACTCGTCGTAGTTCGCTCTCTTCTTGGGGTCGGACAGCACTTCGTACGCGACCGAGATGTCCTTGAAGCGTTCCTCCGCTTGCTTGTCCCCCGGGTTTCGATCGGGGTGATACTTCTTCGTGAGCTCGCGGTACGCTTTTTTGATCTCGTCGGGTGAAGCGGTGCGGCTGACCCCCAGGTTTTCGTAGAGGTCTTTCACGCTTTGCCCTGGGATGTTAAGGCGGCGCAATGTCCGCGCAAGTACGCGTTTGACGCGAGGCGCGTCGATGCTCGCCAGCCGGTGGCCGGCGCGATCCTTTTGTGGCACACGGGGGGTCCCATGAGGGCCGAGGTCCCGATCGTCGAGCCATCGAGCGACGTGCTCGCCGAGCACCCTTACGCACCGTTCTTGGGTCGCATGCAGAAGCCCGGCCGGTACGTGGGCGGTGAGGACCACCAGATCGTCAAGGACCACGAAGGCCTGACGTGCCGCTTCGTGCTGGCGTTTCCGGACCTGTACGAGGTGGGCATGAGCCACCTCGGCACGCGGATCCTGTACGCGCTCGTCAACGGTGCGCCCGACCTGGCCTGCGAGCGAGCGTTCAGCCCGTGGAGCGATCTGGAGGCCGAGCTTCGGGCCCGGGGCCTGCCGCTGGTGAGCCTCGAGACGTACACGCCGCTACACGCCTTCGACGTGGTGGGCGTGAGCCTGCAGTACGAGCTCAGTTATACGAACGTGCTGCTCAACCTCGATCTCGGCGGCATCCCCCTGCGATCCTGCGAGCGATCCGACCGCGATCCGATCGTGATCGCGGGGGGCCCCACGGCCACGCACCCCGAGCCGCTCGCCCCCTTCGTCGACGCCTTCTTGGTGGGCGAAGCCGAGGAGGTGCTGCCCGACCTGCTCCGGCGCGTGGGGCAGATGCGCCGCGCGGGACGCCCCCGGGCCGAGGTGCTCGCGGCGCTGGCCCGCGCTCCGGGGATCTACGTACCGGCCTTCTATCGCGTGGAGCCGGACCCGAGGACCGGCTTGCAGGTCGTCGTGGGCAGGACGCCCGAGGGTGTCGAGGTCGGGGCGCCCGAGACGATCCGTCGGGTGTGGGTCCGCGACCTGGATCGCTTCCCGTTCCCCGAACGCTTCCCGGTCCCCTATGCCGAAGCGATCTTCGATCGGGCCTCGGTCGAGATCACCCGCGGTTGCACCGAAGGGTGTCGGTTCTGCCAGGCCGGCATCATCTATCGCCCGGTACGCGAGCGGAGCCCCGAAGCGATCGTCAAGAGCGTGCTCGCGGGGGTGGACAACGCAGGCTATGCGGAGACGAGCCTCACGGCCTTGTCGACGGCCGACGTGTCCTGCATCGCGCCGCTCATCAAGACTTTGGTGCCCGAGCTGGCGCGGCGCAAGGCCAAGCTCGGGGTCTCCAGCCTGCGAGCCTACGGACTGGACGGCGAGATCCTCGACGAGATCAAGCGCGTGGGCATCAACGGCCTCACCTTCGCGCCCGAGGCCGGCACGCAGCGCATGCGCAACGTGATCAACAAGAACGTCACCGACGAGGACATCATCGCCTCGGCCCGACGGATCTTCGAGCGCGGCTACGACCGCATGAAGATGTACTTCATCATGGGCCTTCCCACCGAGACCGACGAAGATCTGGTGGGCATCGTGGAGACCGGCCGACGGGTGCGGGACCTGGCACGCGAGATGGATTTGCGACGCATGCCGCAGGTGACGATCTCGGTGAGCCAGCACGTCCCCAAGCCACACACGCCCTTCCAGTGGGCCGCGATGGACTCGATGGAGGATCTCCACGCCAAGCGCACCATGTTGCGGGAGATGGCCAGCCGCGCCAGGCTCGGGATCAAGACCCACGAGATCCGGGAGAGCTGGCTCGAGTGCCTGTTGGCGCGGGGCGACCGGCGGATGGGCGAGGTTTTGCTACGCGCCTATCGCTCGGGTGCCCGCTTCGACGGATGGCGCGAGGCCTTCTCGTTCGAACGGTGGATCGATGCGTTCGAGGCCGAGGGCATCGACCCCGGCGCGTACACCCGGACTTTGCCCGTCGAGGCCCGCTTGCCCTGGGATCACATCGACGTGGGCCTCGAGCCGGGATTTCTGCTCTCGGAGTACCGGAAGGCCCTCAAAGGCCGCTCCAGTCCCCCGTGTGGCAAGCCCTTCGGCGACAAGGTCCACCACCGCCGACTCGAGGACGCGCTGCAAGACGAGCGACGGCTGGTCTGCTACGACTGTGGGATCGCCTGCGACCTCACCGACATGCGCGAGGAGAGGATCTCGGCCTTGCGCACGTTGTCGACGCGGCTCGCCGCCGAGCCCGAGCCCGAGCCCGAAGCACGACCCGCCTGGGGTGAGGTGGTGCCCATCGACCGTCTCGCCGGACGGCTCGCGCCCAGCAACCTCGACGCGACCAGCGCGTTCAAGCACAGCGCCGAGGCCCCCCATACGCGCGTCCGCCTGGTGTTCGGCAAGGACGGGACCCTCCGGTTCTTGAGTCACCTCGATCTCATGCGCATCCTCCCGCGCGTGTTCCGGCGGGCGGGGCTCGAGCTGGCCTACTCGCGGGGCTACAATCCCGTGCCACGCATGACGTTCGGCCCTGCGCTTCCGCTGGGCATGGCCGCCGACGAGGAGGTCGCCGAGGTCGACGTCTTGCTGCCGCGATCGGCCGAGGACATGGCGGGCATGCTCGCCGCCGACGAGCGTCGGCGGATGGCCGACGAGGTCCTGGAGCGGCTGCGGGCGTGCGCGCCGCGAGGGCTGCGCTTCTTGTCCGCCCGGCTGGTCGAGCCCGGAGAGAAGAAGCTGGCCCACCTGATCGCCGCGGCCGACCACGCGGTGACGCTCGGCCCGGATCAGGCCGCTCGCCTGCGCCGAGAGCTCGGGGCGCAGCTGGCCAGCGACGAGCCCCTGGTGGTTCGACGCGCGCTCCACCGAAAGCGCCGCGGACCGCGTCGTGGCCCGGGGGATCCGAAGCATCGCGACATCGACGTCCGCGCGCACCTCCTGGCCGCGAGCGTGGACGACGACGCCGACCTGTTGCGTTTTCGCCTGCGCATCGACGCCGGCGGCGGCGTGCGCCCCCGCGAGGTGGTGCAGGCCCTCCTGGGCGAGACGGTCGCCGACCACTGCATGCGACGCACGGCCCTCCTGGCCCGCGACGGCGACCGACTCGTCCGCCTGTCCACCCTGGGCGCCACCTTCCGCACGCCCCCCGAACGAACCGCCCACGCGTGACCGCGGCTGCGGACCCGAGCGCCCAGGGGCTCCGAGCTCCGGATTCC
>CAZYSW010000101.1:0-14568 GCA_964650105.1 uncultured Nannocystaceae bacterium | reverse complement strand
CGGGCGGCGGCTACATGCCGATCATCAGCGATCGCGTGTACATGACCGAGCAGGCCTACATGGTGATCGCCGGGGCGGCCCTCATCAAGGGCGCCAAGAGCCAGAAGATCACCAGCCTCGACATCGGCGGGCCCGAGATCCACGTCCATCAGAGCCGGTGCGCCGACGTCCGCGTCCCCGACGACGAGACGCTGCTCGCGGCGTTGCGCCGCGAGGTGGCGCGACTGCCTTCGTCGGCCGTGGACTACTACCGCGGCGATGCGGGTCCCATCGAGCCGGCCTATCCGACCGCGGAGCTGGCGGGGCTGCTCCCGGCCGATCACCGCGAAGCCTACGAAGCCAAGGAGATCCTGGCCCGCCTGTGCGATCAGTCGTTGTTTTGGGAAGTGATGCCCGGCAGCGGCGAGGAGATGATCTGCGGGATCGGTCGTGTCGGGGGGCTGTACGCGGGGTTCGTGATGAATCGGCAGGGCCTGGTCGGGGACCCGGGCCGACCGGGCGCGCGCCGGCCCGCGGCGATCCTCTATCGGGCCGGCATCGCCAAGATCTCCGCCTTCTCGCGGGCCTGCAACGACGACGGCATCCCCCTGTGTTGGCTGCAGGACATCTCCGGATTCGACATCGGACACGAAGCCGAGCGCCAGGGTCTTTTGGCCTACGGCTCCAACCTCATCTATACCAACTCCACCAACACCGTTCCGATGTTCACGGTGTTGCTGCGCAAGGCGTCGGGCGCGGGCTACTACGCGATGGCGGGCCTCCCCTACGATCCGGTGGTCCAGCTCTCGACGACCATCTCGCGGCTGTCGGTGATGGAGGGGCGCACGCTGGCCATCGCCACCTACAACACCAAGCTGGACGACGACTTCCGAATCATGACCTCGGACCCCGAGGAGCGGCGGCAAATCGAGGAGGGCATGCGTGCGGTCGAGCAGAGGATCGAGCAGGACATGGATCCGTTCGTGGCCGCGCGGCAGATGGACACCGACGAGATCGTCGAGCTCGGCGAGCTGCGGAGCTACCTGGCGATGCTGGTCGAGGCCAGCTACCAGTCGATCGGCTATCGTCGGATCAAGAACAGCCGCATCTGGAGCATGCACGATCTCGACGTGTTGACGGAGGGCGACCGATGACGGCGTGGAGACCCGATGGCCGCGTGTTTCGTCCGACGATGGAGGCCCTGGTGCGTCGAGAACGAGAGCACGTGGTCCTCCTTTGTCCCGCGGTCGGTGCGTGGCGTGGGGTCCCTTGCCCCGGCACCGTCCTCGTGCCGGGCTCGGACCTCGGGGAGCTGGAGATTCTCGGTGTGCACCACAGGCTCTTGGTCCCGGCCAACGCCGGCGGGGTCGTGCTCGACGAGCCGGCGCATCCGGGGTCGATCCCGATCCCGATCGCGTACGGCGACGTGCTCGTCCGACTCGATCCGCGTGCGACCGTCGGCGCGACCGGGAACCCCACGCGGTCTTCGGCGACGGTCGAGCGAGGCCTGGTGTTCCTCAGCCCGCTCAGCGGCCGCTACTACGCCCGACCGGCCCCCGACAAACCGCCCTTCGTCCAGGTGGGGGACGAGATCCAGGCGGGACAGACCGTCGCGCTCCTCGAGGTCATGAAGACCTTCAATCGGATCGTGTACGGTGGGCCCGGCCTGCCCGAACGTGCCCGCATCAAGGCCGTGATCCCGACCGACGAGGACGACCTGTCGAGCGGCGACCCCATCCTCGAGCTCGAACCCGTCTGAGCGACGCGACCGACCACGCGAGCCCGTGGTAACGTTCGCCCGTGCGTGCGCGGATCCTGGCACTCGCGATGGCGTCGGCGGCCTGCGGCGGGGACGATGCGTCCGACGACGGACAGACCTCCGCCGACACGACGGCGGCGACCGACCACGACGAAGACGCGAGCGTCGACGACAGCGGGTCGACGGGCCAAGACGCCGAGCCCTATGGTCGATGCACGCAGGCGTCGAGCTGCTTCCTGGCGAACACCGGCATCGCCTGCATCGCCCCGGGCGACGGCTCGGAAGGCTTTTGTGCGGCCGGGTGCATCGACGCGTCGGAGTGCCCCGAAGGACCGTCGGGTCACCCTCCGAGCTGCGAAGACCTTTCCGGCCAAGGGCCCGTCTGCCACCTCGCGTGCGAATCGACGAGCTGCCCCGACGGAATGACCTGCAGGCAGCTCGCCACGGCGGCCGGCGCTCGCTCGATCTGCTTTTGGTCACCCCCGTGAGACCGCGCGGGGCCCCGATCGTCGCGTCCAGCACCATGGGCGGCGGACGTTCGACGAACCGTCGCTCCTCGCGCCTGGGCGGCCTCCTCTGCGACGCCGTCGGGCTGATGCGACCCGCGCGACGCCTTCGGCACCGCGCGGTGAAAACTCCAGCGGGCCGGCGCGTTTGACTGCCCGCGCGGCGCTCGTTTAAAGTCCGCGCCGTCATCGCACCCTCGCCATGCCCGGGGGTGCGCCGGGAGCCCCCATGAGAAGACTCGCACTCGCCCTCGGTCTCCTGTGTTCGCTGTCGCTCGCCTCGTGCGACAGCGCCACCGGTTTCAACATCCCCCAGAGCAAGGACCTGAAGGAAGGTGGCGTCTACGTCAGCTACAACCTCGGGTGCGAGCAAGGCTGCGATCAGATCAAGAAGGGCGACCTGATCCAGAAGATGGACGGCAAAGACGTCGAGACGCCCGAGGCTCTGAAGGCGCTGATCGACGGACAGCCGCACGAGCTCGAGGTGATCGACGCCTCGTCTCGCGAGCTCAAGAAGGTCACCATCAAGGCGACCCCCAAGAACAACCTTCCACCCCTGAAGGACGTCCCCCCCTTCTGGCTCGTGAGCGCCAAGGAGCTGGACGAGGCTCCGGACTGGGCACGGCGACGCATGTTCGGGCACGCGAGCCCGAGCATCATGCTCGTCAATGCCAACGGAGGGATCCTCGACGGGCGTCAGCTCTACGGGCGCAAGCGCCTGATCGTCTACTGGGACTGGGGTGACCGCGAAGAAGAGGCGGCGGCGGTGGACATCATGCAGGTCCTTCAAAAGGCGCAAGCCGATCTCACGGCCAAGAACATCGACATCATGTTCACCCACGTGCGCTTCCCCCAGGGCCGCAAGGCCCCCATGAACGACTCCGATCTGCGCAAATGGCAGGAGAAGTGGGGGGTCGAGGAAGGGGGCCAAAAGCTCCCGCACGTCCCGCTGTACCGCTTCCCGAACGAAACCGAGTTCAACCAGGCCCGCGAGCTGGGCATGGAGGGCGCGTTCACGGTCATGGAGAACCTCAGCCGCAGCCCGGCCATCGTCTTGATGGACGAAAACGGCATCATCCGCTGGCACTCCGAGGGCATCCAGGAACCCATCGGCTCGGACATCAAGGATCCCGAGCAGTACACGATCATCAGCGCCATCCAGTTCGCACTGGACAAGCTGTGAGGCGCGCCCCCCGAAGGCGACCGCGGACCGCGGTCGCCTCGCGGGCGTCGGAGGCCGGGACCCGGGGCGCATCCGCCGGAGTCACTGGGTCTTGTCCGCCGGTCTAGACCGGTTCTTGTCGGCGCCCTCGTTTTCGGCGGTCTTCTTGCGACGCAGGGGGTGCGTCAGCGTCGGGAGGCGTTCGTGCTCGCCGCGTTCGACGAGCAGCTCGAGCCCCTCGATCAGGAGATCGGGCGTGGTGACCGAGACGTCGACGGTCTGGGTCAGGATCCCGTCGATGCCCACGTCCGCCCCGAAACCGCCGAACGAGCCGACCGGGATGCGCATTCGGACGGTGCGCAGCTCCTGGCCGATGGCGCGGATCCTCCTGAGCACCCGCATCGACGCCGGGGCCAAGATGGCACCACGCACCAGCGTGCGCGTGCCCCCGGGCTCGATCCGATACACCCGGGCGGGGAGTGGAAGGTCGATCTTCCCCGTCCCCGCGTACGCGGCTGCGGTCTCCCGCGGCACCGGCCCGAGGATTCCGCCGTCGCGCAGCGACTCGATCACGTACGCGAACTCGTAACCATCCTCGCGAGCGCGCGCGAGGAGCTCTCGCTCGAGCGCGATCGGGTTCACGCCCCGACGCTTGCTCTCCACGCGGAGGTTGCTGATCGCAGGGCCCACCTCCAGCGCCGGGCTCATCCGAGCCCTTCCGTTGGTGCCCGAAACCTTCTCGTTGGGCACCCGCGTCATGAGGAGCCGCTCGAGGACGCCGTCGTCCACGAGCGTCAGCGGCTCGGCAAGGACGCCCTCGGCATCGACGTCGTAGCTTCCGAACTGGTTGCCGGTCGGATCGTCGACGAGATCCAAGAACGGCGGCAACACATTCTTGCCCAGGTGCTTTTGCCAGGTGGGCTCGAGGTCCATCATGCGCCCCCCGTCACCCAGCGGAGCCGGCGTTCCGGCGGCTTCGGTGGCGACGGTACTGGCCAGGAGCTGGGCGGCGGCGTCCCCGACGAACAGAATCGGACCGTCGTACTCCTCCTCGATCATCGGTGCGCGAGCCAGTGCGTCGAGCTCGGCGAGGACCTTGTCGACCATCGCCTCGCCCTGCGCCAAGAGCTCGTCGCTGGCAGTCGGAATCTCCTGCAGGTGCAAGACGGCGCCGTGATCGAGGTGCATCCCGTCGGGAGCACGGGTGTCGGCGACCACCGCGAGGACCGCCCGAGCGCGGGACGACTGCAACACCAGCCCTTCGGTGTTCACCACGGTTTCGTGGCTGCGCAAGATCTGGAGATGCACGTCGCCGTTGTCGATGGAGTCCCAATCGGCGAACCGCGCGCTGAGCGAAGCGACCATCGCGGCGAGACCTTCCCGGTCGATGGGTGTCGTGTCCTGGGCCACCAACCGGGTCATCGCCTCCGGAGCGGGCGTCAGATCGTCGGGGAGATCGGCTTGAGCCAGACGTTCGAGCACCACCAGCTTCTGCGCGTACGCACGGGTCGCCCCCCGGAAGGCGCGGTCGAGGGCGAGCCACAGCTTCTTGCGCATGAACTTGGGCGCCTCCGTCAGGGAGACGTCGAACCCGGCGATCCCGCTGTCGGACCCGAAGAAGTTGCTGTTGTCCCGCTACAGGCTGCCGACGCGAACCTCGACCGCACCGATCGCCTGCGTGTCGAGGAGGTTGCTGATGATCCCTCCGTACGATCCATCGAGGTTGAGGAGCTCGGCGCGCACCCAACGGGCCTCGGCCCGGTAGGGCGCGGGCGCCCCCTCCAGGCGAAGCTTCTGGACCCCCCGACGCAGCTCCGCGGCGGCGGCGGAAGTCTCCTCCTGGCTCGCGGTGCGGAGGCGAGCGACTCGATCCGCCTCCGACTCCCCAGGGGAAGCGTCCTCGAACGCGCCGACGGGCGCGGACGTGCACAACACCCCGACGAGGGTGACCGAGGCGATGCGCAGAGCCTTCATCTCCTCCTCCGGAACGCGGTCGAGGGCGGGTCGAGGAGCGGGGGCTTGTCCCGATCGTGGACGCTGCGTTCGATCTCGATCGAGCGCAGCAACAGCGAGGGACTCACGGCGCTGACGGGAACCCAGCCCGACTCGGCGCCGCACATGCCGTTGAAGATGCCCGGCTCGTTGTCGGTGGCGATGATGGTCTCGAATGCCGACAGGGGGGTCCCGACGATCTCCACCCCACGGACCAACTCGTCGGGCCGCCCATCCGCATAGACCTTGTAGACCATCATCGGCGTGACCTTGAACGCCTGCGGACCGCTTCGATCCGTGAGCGTGTAGCCGCCGTCGATGTCCTTGAACAGCAGACCGTAGGGCTTGTTTTGTCGCTCGATCTCTTGGAGGAGCTCTTTGCGGAGGTCGCGAGGGCTGAACGCGCGCCGTGAGGTCACGATGAGGTTGCCCTGGCGAGCGACGGCCTGATGGCCGACTTCGCGCCGCCCGTGCCCGTTGCTGCGCTTGAACGGGAGCACCGGAGAGCGCCCCAGGAGGAACCCCTTGAGCTTGCCGCGCTCGACCAGAACCGCCCGCTGGGCGGGCACCCCCTCGTCGTCCACGAAATAGTGCCCCGACAGCGGCACGTCCCCCAAGCTGGTCACCGTGGGATCGTCGACCACGTCGAGAAACCACGGGAGCACCCGCTTGCCGAGCTTGTCGGTGAACGTCTGTCCTTCGAGATCGTCCTTTTGTCGGTGCCCCTCGAGCCGGTGCCCGAAGATCTCGTGAAAGAACACACCGGCCGCCCTACCCTCGAGGATCGCGGGGCCGGTGTACGGTTCAGCGATCGGCGCCTCGCGCAACGCGACCAACTCGCCGCGGAGTTGCTCGGCCGCGGCGAGCAGCGTGGCCTCGTCGGGGAGCTGTGCGCTCTCGTGCGCCTCGAAGGTGGCGCTGCGACGCAAGTGCATGCCGTCGTCCGCTTGCGTCTGCCCCTCCAGCAACACCCGCAGACGCGTTCGTCCCGTCTGCACGCGGGTGCCCTCGCTGTTCACGAAGTAATGGTTCTCGACCACGGCCGAGATCGAGGCGCTACTGCGGAGGATCCGGGGATCGTCGCCCAGGACGCGGGACACCTTGGTCGCGAGTTCGCGATACTGCGAACGGAGGGTGTCGAAATCCAGGCCGACCTCCGGCTCGATGTGGAGGGTCGGTTTCTCCTCGCTGAAATCGGGGTGCTCACGCCCCTCGGCGCTGCGGAGCTGCGCGTTGCTCTCCACCTCTCGGAGGGCCGACACGGCGCTGTGGTATTGCGTCTCGGTGTCCAGCCACAGGCTCTGCGCCAGCGAAAGCGGGACGTCGTCCATGCTGACCGGGAGACCCGAACCCAGGCCGTTGCCCGGACCATAGTCGCCGTCGGCGCTGTGGCTGTTGTCGAGCTGCGTCGAGCCCACGCGAACGTCCACGTCGATCTTGCGGTCGCGATCCAGCTCGTCGCGCACCAAAGCGCCCGACTCGGCGACGATCCAGAGCTGCTCGAGCGCGACGAGGTCGTAGCCGAGATAATACGCGGGCGCGTCGAGGTCCTCGGACTGGAGCTGGCGCAAGTTGGCGTCCAGTTCCTCGGCCAGGACGTCGAGCACCGGCGCGGGCTCGCCCTTGACGGGGGCGTTGCGGTTCATGACCACCTTGCCGCGTCGCCCCACACCGGCCCCCCACACCACCGGATCCGGTGCCGTTCCGGGCTGATTGCGACAGGCCCCCAACCAGAGCACGACGCTCAGCGCGCCGAAGCCGACGTATCGAAGGGGCCTCATCGAGCGGCTCTCAAGATAGCAGAGCATCCCCACGAGATTGCGGTGCAATCTCCTACCCCTGCCCCGCATGGGGCCGGTGCCCTCGGGGTCGGGCGCTCACCGGGGCTTCGACCCCGAAAACGTTGCGTGCGGGTGGTGACCCGTCCGTCGCCCCCCACCCCCAGGGCCGCGGCCGACGCGGGCCGATGGGCTGGCTCGTCGTCACTTCGGCAGCACGATCCGAGGATGATCCGGCAAGTCGCGATCGCGCGGTCGATACAACACGATCACCCGACCGATGATCTGAGTGAGATCGGCACCGGTGGCCGCCGCCAGCTCGCGCGCGGCCTCCTTGCGGTCTCCCACGAACCCCGACCCCAGCCGAACCTTGATGAGCTCGTGACGCCACAGTGCCTCGATGGTGGCTTCGCGGACACCCGGGGTGAGTCCCTCGGCGCCGACCTGCACCACGGGGCGCAGGTCGTGGGCCAACGCCCGGAGAAACGACCGCGCGCGCGAGGTGATGGAAGGTGCCGTCATGGACGAAGCTTCTATCAGGTTCGGACGCCTGGCGATGCCCAAGACAGCCACAGCAGGAACTCGCGGTTTCCGTCGCGCCCCGCGACCGGGCTCTCGATGGCACCTTCGACGCCCAGCCCCAGCTCGCGCGCGACGTCTTGCACGCTTTGCAGGGCGGCCCGGCGCGCCGCGTCGTCTCGGACGATCCCCCCCTTGCCGACCTGCGACGCCTCCAGCTCGAACTGTGGCTTGACGAGCACCACGAGATCGGCTCGATCGGCCAAGAACGGCGGGAGGTGAGGAAGCACCTTCCGGGCCGCGATGAACGAGCAGTCCATCACCACCAGGTCGACGCGCTCGCCGAGGGCTGCAGGCTCGAGCTTGCGGATGTTCTGCCGATCGTGGACGCGCACCCGCGGATCGCGGGCGAGCTTCCACGCGAGCTGCCCATAGCCGACGTCGACGGCGTGCACCCGCTCCACGCCGTGCTGCAGCAGGCAGTCGGTGAACCCCCCCGTCGAGGCCCCCACGTCCATGGCCACGCGGCCCCGCACGTCCAACCGCGGCGGCTCGGCACGCCCCGGACCGAACGCCTCCAGCGCAGCCGCCAGCTTGAGACCTCCGCGGGAGACGTAGGGGTTGTCTTCGCCGCGGACGACGATCTCCGCGTCCGTCGCGACGAGGGCGCCGGCCTTGCTCACCGGGCGTCCGTCGACGAGCACCTGCCCCGCCATCAGCAGAGCCTGCGCGCGGGTTCGGCTGTCGCACACGCCGCGCTCCACCAGCAGGCGGTCGATTCGCTCCCGACGGCGCACTTCCAGGCATCTTGACCCGGTCCTGCCCCCGATGCCCACCCTGGCGCACGCGAGGGCACGCGTCGGCCCACGAGGGACCCGCCTCGTCGGACTCCGCACGCCCCTTGCGCGGCCTCCGGCCATCAGCTAGTGTCCCCGCGCTTTCGGGGCCGTAGCTCAGCTGGGAGAGCGGTGCGTTCGCAATGCACAGGTCAGGGGTTCGATCCCCCTCGGCTCCACCAACCCGAAACGCACGCCGACCCGCGACCCGACCACCCCCGGGCCGCGGGTTTCCGATTTCGCCCTTTGATTCGAGCCCCCGCGTTCGGCCCTCCGCTGGTATTGTAGGAGGCCACGGTGGGTGGCACGGCTCACGCCGCCCGGTCCGACGGCGAATGTACAAGCTCTTCAAGCGCAGCCACGTTCCAGGGATCTTCGAAGTCCAGATGGCGGGGGCGTGCGACACCGGCATCGCACGAGACCACAACGAGGACGCCATCGCGATCCAGGAGGACGACGGCCGCGGCTACCACATGGCCATCGTCTGCGACGGGATGGGTGGGCACAGCGCCGGCGAGGTCGCGTCCGCCCTGGCGGTGGGCGTGCTCGGCGAGTTCATCGCCGCGGAGTTCGGTCGGCTCGAGCCGCCCGAGCTCCTGCGCGCGGCGTTCACCCGAGCCAGCGCCCGCATCGACGACCAGGCCGCGCACAACCCCACCGCGCACGGGATGGGCTGCACGTGCGTCGCGGTGCTCGGGGTGAGAGATCGCTTCTGGGTCGCTCACGCCGGGGACAGCCGCGTGTACCGGGTACGCGACCAAAAAGCCGAACAGCTCACCGTCGACCACACCATGGTGCAGGAGCTGGTGGAGCAGGGGCTGTTGACCCCCGAGCAGGCCGCCGTGCACCCCTACCGCGGGCGGATCAGCCGATGCCTGGGTCATGGGCAGCACAAGAGCGACGCGGACGTCACCGAGCACGTGCTCGAGAAGGGCGACAACCTCCTTTTGTGCAGCGACGGGCTGAGCGACGTGGTGCCCGACGAGGAGCTGGTCGCCCTGGTGTGTCAGCGCGACGTACGCGACGCCGCGCGGCGGCTGATCGAGGCCGCGAACAAGGCGGGGGGTCCCGACAACATCTCGGCGATCGTGATCCGCCGGGTGGTGTGACGTTCGACCCCCGACGACCGGCGTGAGAACCGAAGGTCGTTGACGTAGACTCGGCGGACCGTGGAAACCGAGGCGCATCGGTACGGAGCCGGGCTGCCACGCGTCGGCAGTCGTGCGCTCGAGCCTCACGAGCGCGCAGCGATCCACCGTCGCCTGTGGGTGACGTGGATCTGGGCGGCGGTCATCGTTTCGGTCGCGGTCGCCGGCGGGCTGTCGGCACCGGTGATCGGCGGCGCCCTCGACCCGCTCACGCTGGAGAGCATCGGCGGTGTTCCGGGGGTCTTCCTCGCCCTGCTGGGCGGGCTGGGGTTGCTCGGAGCGTTGGTGGGCGGCCGAGGTCTTTGGCGCATCGCCGCGCTGATCTGCGTGGCGTACCTCCTGGTGGTCTGGGGGGTCGAAACCCTGGTGCCCATCTTGCCGCGACCCTCCGCCGTGCTCACCCGGCTCGTGCTGCTGGCCGCGGTGGTGACCGGCAACGGCCACACCGTCGCCCGCATCTGGGATCGCGCGCGGGTGCTCGTCCGCCTTCGAGCCCTGCGCCGCGATCTGCACGATGGGACCGTGGAGTGTTTCGCCGGGCGCACGCCGACCTACCCCGCCGACGAGACGCTGCGACGATTTCGCCGCGCTCGAAAGCGAGACCGCGGCGACGAGGTGCAGCGCGTCGAGCTGCTGCCGTCCTCGGGCGTCGTCTTGCGCGTGAACGGCCGCGCCCTGGGACGTTTGGAGGTCGCACATCTGGCCGAGGTCGCGCCCTCGCAACCCCACGCGCTGCGCGTCGAGCTGCCGTCGGGGCTCGTCGGCACGCCGCACCCCGGCGTTCGGCTGCGACGCCGCAGTCTGACGCCCGCCGAGCGCGAAGAGCTCGCTCGTCACATCCACTCGTTGCGGCGGCGCTACGGCGGCGTGGCGATCGTGACGGTGGCGGCGATCGGCGTGCTCGCCACGCGCATCACCTCGACGGGCGCGGACTGGCGCGCGCTCCTCGATCCCATGGCGATCGGGTGGTACGGACTGGCCGCCTTCACCTGGGCGGCCTACGTGCGGCGGATCCTCGCCGCGCGCAAGCTCGAGCACGACCGCGCGCTTCGGTGGGTGGTGACGGTCGATCCCACGGAACCGCGTCGCGGACCTCGGCTCGAGGTCCTCCCGATCAGCCAGCTCGCATGGACCGAGAACGCGTCTCCGGCCACCTGGAGATTGACGCGATTCTGACCGTCGCCGGACCTCGAGCGTACGGCGCCCCGCGTTCGCTGCGCGGACGTTCATGCGCGGGGGCGACTTCATCCGACCTTTCGGCACCTTCGCGAAACGGCGGACCGCCGCCGAAGATCGCGCGCGATCCCGAGACGGTCGGCGAAGGGCCGTCCTGACGTATCCTCGCCTGTGCGGGAGGCAGGGCCATCGACACGCGAACCCGAAGACAAAGCGAGCTCGCCCACGTCCGCATGGTTCGAGGCGAAACCATGGCGACGGCGGTGTACGACGTGGGGACGTTGCCGGCCACGGGGGGTACGGTGCTGACCGTGCAGCTCAACAACGACCCCGTTTTGACCATCGACGTGCCCCCAGGGGCAACCGGCCCCCACCACGTGCAGATCCAGCTCCCGCTCAAGCGAGGCACCAACGAGCTTCGCGTGACGACGAGCGTCTTCGGTGGCCAAAACCCAACCAGTGCGGCACTCCACATCAAGACCCCCGATGTCACCGTGCTCGACGAAGCGTGGGAAACCACCGAGCAGGTCGCGAACATCGACGAGGCCTGGAAGCTCGTCTACGCCTGAGCCCGTCGGCTCGACGGGCCACGGCCACCCGGCCCGGCGGCGAATCCTCGCAATTGCGCACACCGCGAGCCCACGGGCGGAGACAATGGGCTTCGATGCCATGAGACCGTTGTTGCTTCGTTGTGCGATGGGTTGTGTCGTTCTCCTCGGATGCGGAAAGGAGCGGGAGGAGTCCTCGGCGGATGTCACCTCGCTCGGGCCGACGTCACTCGGCACGCTCGACGGCACCGACACCACCGGCGACGAGGACGGGGGGGACACCGGCGACAAGCTCGACGTCGGCGGACCCGGCACGATGACCGGGGCCGGGGACGACGGCGGCGGGACCCCGTGCGAGCAGGCCGCCATGGCGGAATCGAACCAGGGCTGCGAGTTCTGGGCGGTCGACCTGCCCAACGCCTGGGCGGGCATCAACGGCAGCCCCGCGCCGCAAGACCAGCAGTTCGCGGTGGTGGTGGCGAACACCGCGTCGGACGTGCCCGCCACCGTGCAGGTCTTCGCGGGTGCCGGCGCGGTCCCGGTCGACTCGGCGCAGGTCCCCATCGGGCAGATCCACGAGTTCCGCCTGCCGGTGCAGAATCAGGCCCCGCGCGCGAACACCTACGACGGCGTCGCCTACCGCATCGAGAGCGACGTCCCCATCACCGCGTACCAGTTCAATCCCCTCGACAACACCGTCCAGGTGTTCTCGAACGACGCCTCGCTGTTGTTCCCGACCCACGTCCTCGACACCGACTACACCGCGGTGACCGGCGACGCGATCTTGCTCGGCACCGATCTCGAGCCCGCCGGTGACAACAGCGGTGCGTTCGTCTCCGTGGTCGCGACCCAGGATGGAACGACGGTGGACCTCTACGAGGCCTGGGGGTTGTACCCGGGGCCGAGCAAGGGCGTCGTGCTCGATCGCGGCCAGGTGTTCACGGCCGTATCGCTGGGGCCCAAGACCTATCCGGGGCTGACGGGCGACGGAAGCCTCTCGGGCTCGCGGGTGGTCGCCGACAAGCCGGTCGCGGTGTTCTCGGGCAACGTCGCGACGATCGAGCCGAACCCGGGGCAGTGCTGCGCCGACCACCTCGAGCACCAGATGCTGCCGATGGTGGCCTGGGGAACCGCCTACGCTGCCGCACCCCCACCCTCTCCCCAAGGGACCAGCGACAATCCGGCCGGATACCGCATCACCGGGGCCTACGACGGCACCCCGTTGACCTACTCGCCGGCGCCCCCGCCGGGCGCACCGACGTCGATCGACGCCTACGAGACGGTCCGCTTCCAGACCAACCTCCCGTTCACGGTGAGCACCAGCGATCCGAACAAGCCTTTCGCGGTCACGCAGTTCCTGCTGAGCAACCAGGCCATCGCGCCGTCGGGCCAGCCCGGCGATCCGGCGATGATCGCCCTGCCCGCCGCGCAGCAGTACGAGACGGACTACATCTTCTTGGTCCCCGCCGGGTACACGGTGAACTACGTCACCGCGATCCGGCCCGTCGGCGCCGAGGTGATGCTCGACGGCGTCTCCGTCGCGGCAGGGAATTGGAAGCCGCTGGGCGTCATCGGCGGCGTGGGTTACGAGTACCTGCACATGCAGGTCGACACCGGTTCGCACTCGATCACCGCCGACGAGCCGACTGGGATCGTCTCGGTCGGATACTCGGTCGACGTGAGCTACGGGTACCCCGGTGGCGCCGGCCTCAAGGTGATCTCCGAGGTGCCGCCGCCACCGGCCGGGTGATCGTTCCGCTTCAATAGCCGAGGTTCGGGCGCAGCCACTTCTCGGCCTCGGCCAGCGGAATCCCCTTGCGGTTCGCGTAGTCCTGGACCTGATCCCGACCGATGCGACCGACCGTGAAGTAGCGCGCCGCGGGATGGCCCAGATAGAGGCCGCTCACGCTGGCCGCGGGCAGCATCGCGTAGCTCTCGCTGAGCGTGATCCCCTGGGCGGGCGCGTCCAGCAGCTCGAAGAGCTTGGGCTTCTCGCTGTGGTCGGGGCACGCGGGGTACCCGAACGCCGGTCGAATTCCGCGGTACCTCTCCGCGATCAGATCCTCCATGCCGAGCTGCTCGTTGGCGCCGTACCCCCACTCCTTGCGGGCGCGCTGGTGCAGCAGCTCGGCGAACGCCTCGGCCAGACGATCCGCCAACGCCTTGACCATGATCGCCCGGTAATCGTCCTGCTGGCGGACGTAGCGCTCCACCAGCGCGTCGGCGCCGATGCCCGCCGTCACCGCGAACGCACCGACGTGGTCGGGGAGCTCGGTCGATCGGGGCGCGACGAAGTCGGCCAGCGACAGGTAAGCCTGATCCGATCCCCGTCGACTTTGCTGCCGCAGCATCGAGAAGCGGACGCGTTCCCGGGTTCGCGAGGCGTCCTCGAACAGGACGATGTCGTCGCCGTCGGAGCACGCCGGCCAAAACCCGTACACCGCCCGCGCCTGGAGGCTGCCCTCGGCGATGATCTCTTCGAGCAACTCCTTGCCGTGAGCCCACAGCTCATGGGCCGCGGCGCCGTACTTCTCGTGCTCGAGAATCTGCGGGAAGCGCCCCTTGAGCTGCCAGGCGGTGAAGAAGAAGGTCCAGTCGATGTACTCGGCGATGGTGGCGAGCGGCACGTCGTCGACGACCCTTCGACCGATGAACGAGGGCTGCGCCACGTCCTCGGCGCGCCACTCGATCCTGGCCCCCTGCGCTCGGACCTTGGCGAGCGGTTCGAGTCGCCGCTCGCTCTTGTTGCCGTGGATCTCCCGCAGACGGGTTTGCTCGGCCCGATTGGCGCGATCGAGTTCCTCGCGTCGATTCGGATCGACGAGGCGCGACACCACGTCGACGACGCGCGATGCGTCCTGCACGTGGACGGTGATCCCCCCGAAGCGCGGCGCGATCTTGACGGCCGTGTGCTGCCGGCTGGTCGTCGCGCCTCCGATGAGGAGGGGCTTGTCGATGCCCAGGCGCTCCATCTCCGCGGCCACGTGCTCCATCTCGTCGAGCGACGGCGTGATGAGACCGCTGAGCCCGATGATGTCGACGTCGTGCTCCGCGGCCGCGGCGAAGATCTTCTCGGCGGGGACCATGACCCCCAGATCCACGACTTCGTAGTTGTTGCAGTTCAAGACCACGGCGACGATGTTCTTGCCGATGTCGTGGACGTCC
>CAZYSW010000100.1:0-14795 GCA_964650105.1 uncultured Nannocystaceae bacterium | reverse complement strand
CTCTAGCCGAATGCCGCGGCGACGTCGAGCTCCCCCGAGCGGAGGTGGCCACCTCGAAGGCCGCGACCGGAGCTTGGGCGGGTACGACCATGCTATCATGGGCGCGTGAGCGGGGTCCGGTTGCGACGGGACCAGCGCAGGGCGTTGGTGCAGGCCATCGCCCGGGCGGAGGTAGGGCACCGGGGCGAGATCCGGGTGCACCTCGAGGCGCGCTATCCCGGCGACGGGCCGTTGAGTCGCGCCGAGGCCCTGTTCGGCGAGCTCGGGATGCACCGGACGCGCGACGACACCGGCGTGCTCCTGTACGTGGCCGAGCGCGATCGCAAGGCTGCCGTGTTCGCGGGGGCCGGCGTGTACGGGGCGCGGCAGCCGGGGTTCTGGCGGGAGGTCACCGCCACGGTCGCGGCCGGATACGCCGCGGGCGACCGGATCGGCGGGCTCGTGCGTGCGATCGCCATGATCGGCGAGGTGTTGCGCGAGGCCGCGCCCGGACAGGACGAGGCCGGTGACGAGCTGCCCAACGAGGTGACGACGACATGAGCGAGCTTCCAGCCAAGGTCGCCTACGAGGACGTGGACGAGGTGATCGCGGCCGCCGCGAAGGCGATGGATCGCGAGGCCGGTTACCTGAGCGTCGAGGAGCTGCAGCAGGTGGCCGCCGAGCTGGAGATCCCGGCGCGGTTGATCGAGCCCGCCATCGAGGAAGTTCGGCGGCGGCGGGCGGCCGAGCTGGCGCGCGAGCAGGCGGCCGCACGGGCTCGCGAGCGGCGGAGACGGATCGCCGTCGTGGGTGGCTCGATCGCGGCCCTGGTGGTGCTGGTGTGGGCGTCGCTGGCCCGGGCCGAGCTGCGCGCGGCGATGCTGGAGGTCGAGCGGCAGCGGTCGCAGGTGGTGAACGTGCTCGACCGACAGGCGGCCACGCGCGCGCAGTGGGAAGCCGCGCCCGATTCACCCGACAAGCACGCGGAGAACCGCGTGAGGGTGGAGCGCATGCGCTACGACGAGCTGGTCACCGTCTATCGGCAACGCGCCGGGAGCCTCGGGGGGCGCCTGTGGGTGACGCTCGGCGGCTATCCTGCCGAGCTCCCGCTATCGTCCGAAGTCGACGGGTGGTAGCGACCGCCGCGGCGCCGGCGAGGGTGCGCGTTCGGGACGACGGCGCGACGGATGCCTCGGTCGACGGGTCAGGGCGGGGGAGCGAGGCGCACCTCGAGGCCGACGAGGGCCTTCAGGCCGACGGCCCCGGTGCGAAAGAGCGGGGGGAGGCCGGTGACGTGGAAGCGCGGGCGGAGGATCGGCACGGTGGTGCCGAAGTCGGCCACCACCGCAATGCGGCGGCCCACGTCGATCGCCGTGGTGGCATCGACGGTCCCGGCGAGCCACAGCTTCCACCGCACGTCGGGGACGTCGGCGTGGCCGCGAGCCCGTAGGGTTCCGATCTCCGTGCCGCCGCACACCGCGAGCTCGACGCGACCGGCGACCAGGCGCGGACAGGCGCGAAGGCTGGCCGCGACGATCTGGAAGGTGCCGCCGACCGCGGGTCGGTCGGCGTAGCGGGCCGTGGTGGGCGTGCGATAGAAGGCGCCCGCGTCCAGCCGTGCGTAGCCCCGCGTCGCGGCGTAGCCGACCAGGACGCGCCCGCCGACCTCGGGCAGCGTTCGGTAGTCGATGCCCCCACCGAGGCGCAGGCGATGACTCCACGTCGATCGGGGCAGGGCAGGTGGCGTGGGCTCGGTGGTCGTCGGTGGTGGCGTGGTGGGAGGGGCGGGGGGTGGTGACGGTTCGGATGCAGGCTCGGGCTCGGGAAACACCTCGGCCGCGGTGGCGAAGGGGTCGAGCGCCACCGCGACGATCAGGGCGCTGGCTCGTGCGACGGCGGCACACGACTCCCCGCGGAGGGTGCGGTGCTCGACCTCGTCCTCCCACGCGAGCCGCAGCGATGCACGAAGCCCGCCCTCGGGATCGCGCGTGACCGCGATTGCGACCTCGCGGAGCGCATCGTGCTCGGCCGGGGGATGTCCGAGGGCCCGCTCGATCCAGGTGTCGACCTCGGCGGCCGAGGGGCAGTCCGCCTCCACGTCACCGGTCCAGCGGACGAGCGCGGGGGGCGTCGTGGTCCGATCGTCGACGGACGCGATCGCGTCCACGCCCAGCGTCGAGGCTCCGAGGGCGAGCCCGATCGCGAAAAGCCCCACGGCGAAGTTGTCCCACGGTCCAGACGGGTCGAGCCAGAGGGGGCCGCGCAGGCCCGGCGCTCGCTCGCGCGCGATCGGAACGGCCGTTCGACGCCCGACGTCGGGCGGGCGTCGGCAGTCACGCGATGGGCGACCCGATGCCGCGACCCCCAACCCGGTGGGCGCCCGGCGGCACGTGAGCCGAGCGTGCCGTCCCCGGCGGTGCTCGCGAGGCACGAGCCCGGCTCGAGCGACGTGACCCCGCGTCGTCGCGCGGTGGGATTGGGATCGAGCGCGGGAACGCCGTCTTGGGCCCGGTCGCGGTCGGGATCGTGCGGAACGCCGGAGGTTCGTTGCCGCCCTGCGGTGGCACGGCGGGGGAGCGGGTGGCCTCGAGGGTCTCGGTTACGGAGTTGACACACGTGGGCAGACCGACGCGAAGTGACAAGCGCGGGGGGCCGTATGCACTCATCTCCCACGCAAGCGACGGCGCTCCGCCATCGAAACCCCCAAGATTCCCCTGCGGGGCGCCGTCGCTGGTGTCTCCAGGAGTGCTCCAATGTCCTCGCTTTTTTCTTCGGCTCGCACCGTCCTGGTCCTGTTCGCATCGCTGGCGGCGTGCGTGACGGAGTCGGACTCGCTGGGGCAGGTCTTCGGGGACGGAGACACCAGCGCGTCGGATGGAAGCACCTCGGCGGAGGACACGGGCGGGTCGTCCCCGACCGGCGGCGCATCGATGCCGACGGGCGGGGGCGTCGACGACACCGGCGGCAGCGAGGAGGGCGAGGTCGTGTTCGACATCGGGGTTCCCGATGCGCCCGGAGAGACCGGCGATGGTTGCAGGTTTCCCGAGGAGCACACGCCGTGCGACGCCGACAGCGAAGATCCGTGGCGCGCGATGGGGATCAACTGCCCGGGGGAGATCCAGGTGCAGACCTCGTTCTCCGGGCAGCCCGACCAGCTCCACGTGCACACCGGGACGATCGGGACCTACGTGCCCGCGACCTGGCCGGTGCGGGAGGGAGAGAAGGTCACCATCCTCTCCAGCGGGGTCGCGCGGTGGCTGCTGAACGTCGGCGTGGAGATGTCGTGGATGGTGGGGCCCTACGAGGAGATGATGTTGCCGCCTCCCATGGTGCCCGACCCGGTATCGATGACCGAGACCTGCGCCGAGAACCCGGGGCTCATCGGGACCGGGGACTGCTCCAACACCATCTGGCCCCAGTGGAGCCAGGGGGAGATGGGCGCGTTCGACCTCGCCGAGCTCCGCATGGAGTTCGACGTGCCTCCGGGCGTGGAGGGGTTTTCGTTCGACTTCGCGTTCTTCACCGACGAGTACCCCGAGTACTACGGCACCGGCTACAACGACATGTTCCTGGTGTGGCTGGAGTCGAGCACCTGGACGGGGAACATCTCGTTCGACGACCAGGGCAACCCGATCTCCCTCAACGCGGCCTTCTTGGACTTCAAGGACGCCCATCACCCGTCCTGCCCCGGCTGCTCGGCACCCGAGGTGCAGGGGACCGCGATGGAGGGGCACGTCGCCACCCGGTGGCTGACGACGACCGCACCGCTCACGCCCGGCGATCACGTCACGGTGCAGTTCGTGATCTTCGATCTGACCGACGCCATCCTCGACAGCACGGTGGTGATCGACAACTTCCGGTGGACCTGCATCGCGGGCCCACCGTCGACCGAGCCGGCGGGCTGAGTCGTCTCGACGCGAGCGTCGACGCGAGCGTCGTTCGGCGGCCGTCCGCGTGGGGCGTCCACCACGGGACGCTCAGGGCTCGAAGGCCACGCGCGCGCACGAGGATCGAAGCTGGCGCCTGGCTCGAGCCGGCAGGCCCTCGGCGAGCATGGCCCTGGCCTGCGCGACGGCCTGATCGGTGGCGCCCTCCAGGCACAGGAGCTTGATGCGGAGCACCCGTCGCTCGTGCGTGAGCGCGCCGTCGGGGAACCGTCGCTCGTGCGTGCGCAGGTGCTCGCGCGCACCGTCGAGATCCTGCGCGCGCAAAGCCGTCGCCGCCTCCCGCAAGAGGATCGCCTCTTGCTCGAGGCTCGGGACACTCGCGCTCGGCTCGTCGTGGGGTCGGGCCCGGGCGGTGCGGGGCGATCGGGCCGCAGGCTCGGGCTCGGCCTTCGCATCTTCGGCGTCGCCGGGTGTCGCAGCGGCGGGCGCCGGCGGGCTGGGGGGCGGCGGGGGCGGCTCGAGGCGCGGCGCCGGTGCGGGGTCGACGACCGCCGGCGGGGTGACCGAGGGCGAAGGCTCGACGTCGTCGCGACGCGCCAGGAGGGCGGTGGCACCCAGGGTCACGGCCACCCCGAGCCCGATCCACAGCTTGGCGCTCGTGCCCAGGCCGCCCAGCACCGGCGCGGGTGCCCCCGACGCAATGGAGGCCGACAGGCGATCGCCGATGGCGGCGACCTGCTCGGGGCGCGGGCCGTCTGCACGGGCCAGTCGGAGCAACTGCTCGCGGTCGGGCGACACCTTCATGCGGTTTCCTCTCGCGCGAGCTGGGCCAGAAGCTCGTCGAACTGCTTGCGAGCGGCGCGAAGCCGCGAGTAGACGGTGAACATCGGGATCTCCAGGATCTGACCGATCTCACGGCCGGGGAGCTCTTCGATCTCGTGCAGGATGAACACCTCGCGCTTGCGGTCGCTCATCCGCTCGAGCACCCGGTCGAGCAGGGCGAGCCCCTGCGCCCGATGGACCTCCCCGTCCAGGGTGCGCTCGCTGGTGGGAAGCTGGTCGTCCATCAGCGGTACGGTGCGTCCCAGCCGGCTGCGGTACCGTCGGGCCACGCGGATGGCGATGCCGTGCAGCCACGTGCGCGGGGTCGAGCGGTGCTCGAAGGTGTCGAGCTTGCGGTGCGCCACCAAGAAGACGTCGTGGGTCGCGTCCTCGGCCTGGGCCTCGGGGACCCCCAGCCGCCGGATGACGCGCCAGATCTGATCCACGTGGTCGCGGTACAGCTTGTCGATCGTCACCACGTGGGGTCGAGCCCGCGCATCCTCACGCCGCGGCGAGCTCGCACGATCGCGCGCCTGCGAGAGCACGAGCACCGCTCCCATAGTCCCGGCAGGCGGACGAATTTGTCGAACATCGTCCCGCGACGAGGACGAATTTGTCGGTCGCCCCGAGGGCGGAACGCTTTTTTGCCCCTTGGGGCATCCCACGCAAAGCGGGGAAGGGGGCCAGAATGCCGCGTGGAGGCCCTTTTGGGGGGTGCCGGGCCAGCGGGGAGGGTGGGCGACGGGCGAACCCTGCGCTGCGGCGCCAGAGCGCGCGCGGGGTCGGCCCGACGTCAGCGCGGATCGTGGGGGGAGGCCGAGGGCTCGTACCGCGTCGGGAAGGACCGATGGGCGGGGAGGCGACGGGCCTCGAGCGCAGAGCGGAGCTCGGCCAGCGCACGCAGGCGCTTGCGCTTGCGCGCGACGAGGTCGACGCACGCGCTGGCACCCAGGCAAGCGAGCGCCGCGCGGAACGAGGCGTCTCCGCCCTGCGGGGTGTGAGCGCCGAACGCTCCCGCGAGGACCAGCAAGAGAGCCGCGCAGGTCTCTCCGAGGTCCGCACGCGGGGCCACGCGCCCACGACGGTCGTCGGAGCCGCTCATCGCCCCAGGCGCTCCACGCTTTCGATGCGAGCGCGACGATAGCCGCGGCTGGTCGGCCACTGGACCTCCTGGCCGACGCGCGTCCCGATGAGCGCGAGGCCCATCGGTGCGAGCACGGACACCCGGCCCGCGCCGAGATCGGCTTGCTCGGGATAGACCAGCTCGTAGACGAGTCGCTCGTTGCTGTCGATGTCCAACACGGTGACGCGCGCGCCCGTGGTCACGACGTCGGGCGGCAGATCTTCCTCTTCGACGACGCGGGCGTGGGCGAGCTCGTGGGCGAGCGCATCCACGACGCGCGGATCGGCGCGATCGCTGCCGTCCAGCGCGTCGAGCAGGCGCTCGAGACGACTTTGATCGGATGGAGTGAGAAGGATCGGTTGCATGACAGAAAAGCTCCTTCGCGCGATCCCACCGAAGTGGGCGCGCAGGCTTGGAATCGTTGGAATGGATGCATCCGCGACCGTCTTCGGCGCAGATGCTCCGCGTTACGCGGGTTGTGGGGGTGCGGGGAGCGGCTTCAACCCAAGCGTGTGGGGACGCCGCTCCCTGCAGAGCGTGCGGGCGTTCGCGGGCACATGCTACGCGGCTCGGGCGCGCATCCTCGAAGCGAGGACGCGATCCCACGAAGTCGCGCAGGTCTCGGCACGATGAACACCTCGATAGCAACGATAACACCGACGCACCGCTCCGGCCACCCCCGAAGTCGCCGGGTGGAGTCTCGCGCTTCGGATGACACCGCGCCCGACGACGCGGGCCGCAAAGGCGCGGTTGCCGAAGCGTATCGAGGATCCGTCGCGCTCGCGCCCGGCCGACGCCGCCGTCGACGGCCCGCTCGGGCCACGCGACGCTCACCTGGTGCGGCGCGTGGTCGCGCCGCCGGATCTCCCGGGGGATTTCGCCGGAACGGGCCGGGTGCGCGGGCCTCGTTCGGTTCGGCCCGACGGCGGACCGACGCGGCGAGTCACGGGGGTGCGAGGGTCGATGCCGTCGAGGCCCGCGGGCGTGGAGACGGGCGGCGGCGATCTTGCGGGATCTTGGGGGTTACGCCGGGCGGCAGCGGTCGCGCTGCCGCCCACGCGACGCGCCGGGGCCGTCGGGCCTTTGCGTGACTTCGCGGAGGCGGCCGAATGGCCCGACGCCGGGCGAACGCAGATGGGCGCCCGGCGCCCGCGCGAGGCCGTCGGGATCAGCGGGTGAGGGGCTCGGGGCGGTCGGAGACCCAGCGCTGGAGCGCGTCGAGACGGGCTCGGCCACGCTCGCCGGCCTCCTCGAAGGCGGCGCGCGAGAGATCGATCTGACCGCGGCCGCGCTCGCGCGTGGCTCGTTGGCTCGACAGGGCCAGCCCCAGGAAGTAGCGGGTCTCCGCGACCTCCAAAGGATCGACCTCCGCCCGGGAGAACACCTCGACCGCGCGCTCGAGCTGGGGCACGGCGCGCTCGGCCTGGCCGGCGCCGATCAACGCGCGGGAGAGGTCGCGCAGCGCGATGCCGAGGTCGGGGTGATCGGGGCCGACCCGCGCCTCCCAGATCGGGAGCGCGCGCTGGTGGAGCTCGACCGCACGTTCGTATTCGCCGAGCCCCTGCAGGGCCGAGCCGAGGTTGCCGAGCTGGCTGGCGACGAATCGATCGTCGGGCGGAAGGTGGGCCTCGGCGATGGCCAGGGCGCGCTCGTGCTTGTCGCGCGATTCGGCGTAGCGACCCGCGAAGTCGAGCGTCACGCCCCAGTTGCCGAGCGCACGTGCGATTTCGAGGCTGTCTTCGGGATAGATGGCGGAGAAAACCGCGTACGCGCGCTCGTGGTAGGCGAGGGCGTCCTCGTAGCGGGTCATGAACGACAGCGCGTTGGCGATGTTCGAGAGCACGCGACCCATCTTGGGGTGCGTGGGCCCGAAGGCGCGCTCGGTGATCTCGGCCGAACGCTTCAGCCGCTCGAGGGCCTCGTCGGTGCGGCCCAGCCGGTAGAACATCGTCCCGAGCTGCATCTCGAGGTCGCTGACCGCGGGGTGCTCGTCGCCGAGCGCGGCGACGAAGATCTCGCGCGAGCGCTCGAGCTCGCCGAGGGCTTCGGCGAAGCGGCCTTTGTCGGACAGGATCTCGGCCAGCCGCGACAGCATGGACGCCAGGATCGGCTCGTCGGCGGCGACCCGTTCGTAGATGGCGACCGCGTCGCGGAGCCGTCGCTCGGCCTCGTCGAGCCGGTCGGCGAACGCGTGCGTGCGCGACTCGGCGGCCAGCAGCGCGGCCCGGCCTCGGTCTCCCGGGTCGTGGCGCTCGGTGAACGCCCAGGCGTCGCGCGCCCACTTGGACGCCTCGGCGAAGTCGGGCGCGGTCAGGTTCACCATGGCGGTCGCGGCCTCGATGGCCAGCGCGTCGTGGCCCGAGGCGATCGCCTGCCACCACGCGTCGAGGATGGCGACGCGGGCCTCGTCGTTGCGACCCAGCCGGGCCTTCTCGTGACCGACCGCGAGGGTGGCCTCGGCGATGACCGGCGCGTAGCCGGTGGCGCGCGCGTGCTCGAGCGCGCGCTCGACCGCCGGGAGGGCATCGGAGGAGGTGGTCAGCTCGCGCGCGGCGGCGCTGCGGGCCAGCTCCACCCGGATCGCCTCCACCGCTTCGGCCGTCGCGGCGTCCTCGGGCGGGGCGATGGCGGCCAGGAGGTGCTCACGATCGGCGCACCGCTCGATCTCCCCGAGGCTCGCCACCGATTGCAGCGCGTTTTGGACCGTGGACTCGTCGGCCTGGGCGAAGCCGACGATCAGGGCGTCGAGCGCCTCGCGGTGCCGCGCCAGACAGTGCATGCGCAGATCGAAAAGTCGCTCCGACTGCACATGGCGAACGTGGGTGTCCTCGCAGGCGCTTCGGTACGCCGCGCTCCAGGTCCGGGCCTGCTCGTCGAGCGCGGCCTCGACCCGGGGCAGGATCGCACGGGCGAGGGGCAGCCCCGTGCCCTCGAAGGCGGCCGCGACCTTTCGGCGCGCGGTGTCGTTCCAGGTGTCCGCGATCTGGGCCTCGCCCTCGCTGCACACCGAGGGCTCCGTGTCGCTCGTGCGCAGGTAGGCCAACCCCAGCAGTCCCGCGCCACCGAGCGCGAAGACCAGGGTCTTGCGCTTGCGCTCGTCGGGTCGGCGCTGCAGGGCTTCGAGCAGGGCGTCCATCGACGGCCAGCGCTGGTCGGGCTCGGGGCGAAGGCCGCGGAGAACGATGCTTCGCAGCGCGGCGGGGACCTTGGTGCCCGAAGGCGGCGGTCGAACGTTGCCCGCGATCACGTTGACGGCCACCACCGAAGGGCGCGCGCCTTCGAAGGGGCGCTCTCCGTACAACGCCTCGTACAAGGAGACACAGAAGGCGAACTGATCGGTGGCCGGGCCGACGGTGTTTCCCATGTGCTGCTCGGGGGCCATGTACGCCGGCGTGCCCAGGATGGCGCCGGTGACCGTCAGCGGCCGCTCGACGAGCTCGCCCGACGACGCGAGCACCTCGGGGGGCAACGAGGCGGCGTCTTGGGCCGAAGATTCGACGGCGCTGCGCGCCAGGCCGAAGTCCATGACCCGGACCCGACCGTCGACCCCGATCATCACGTTCTCGGGCTTGAAGTCCCGGTGGACGAGGCCCGCCGCGTGTGCGGCCGCGAGCCCCCGCCCCGCGGCGACGAACACGTCCACGATCTCCTCGACCGTGCGCGCGGCGGCGTGCGTCCAGGCGCGCAGCGTCTGCCCGTGGATGAACTCCATCGCGATGAAGACGCGGTCGCCTTCGGTGCCGGCGTCGTGGACCGCCACGACGTTGGGGTGCGAAAGCCGGGCGAGGGCCTGCGCCTCGCGGAGCAGTCGGGAGCGACCCGTGGAGCCCCGCACGCCCAGCGGATCGTCGTGCAGGAGCTTGACGGCCACGCGGCGGTCGAGCTCCGGATCGTAGGCGGCGTACACGACCCCCATGCCGCCCGAGCCCAGCGTCTCGAGCACGACGTAGCGCCCCAGCGCCGCGCCACGGGGTAGGCGACCCAGCGACGGCTCGACCAGCTCGTCGGTCTCGCCGAGGGTCTCGTCGCCGCGCACGACCCGAGAATAGCGCACCACGTCGGTGCCTCGGCGCCTCGGTGCTCACGCTCGACGATCCGTGGACGCGGTCGCGGACGTGCGTCGATCGGGACCGATGGCGGGGTGCCATCGAGACGGCAACGGTGGTGGGCGCGCGGTGCCCCTCGCGATCGCGTGGATTCCAGTGGAGGGACGTGCGTGCAGGTGTGCGACGTCGCGGACCGATGTCGCCACGGGGCCGACGGGCGGATCGGGTGCTCGACGAGGGCGTCGACGCGCGTGCGTTCGTGCCGAAGGCCGGGCGTTCGTACGCGACCGAAGACCGGGGGGAACGCACGCGGAGGCTCGCGATCGCGAGCGCAAGCCCGTGCGTGCAGCGAGCGTCGAGTCGACCGAAGGTGCGGGCGCCGACCGGATCGACGCGAGGGTTCCACCCCGCGACGGCCATGCAACCCGCGGCCGGCCACCGGTGCGCAGGCGAAAACGACCGGCAGCCCGGGTGGACGACGCGTTTCGAGAACGGGGGCGGGTTCGTCGGGCCGCGACGTCCACCACGGGCTGTCAGCCGATGAGGGGGGTCGGTTGTGGGGAAGGAATTCGAGCGTGGTTGCGGTGCGCGTATCCGCGCGCCAGGGAAGTGTCGAGCGGGAGCGGGGACGTGAACGCGCAGGGCGATGCGTCCAGGCGCCGTCCGCGCGGCGACCCCAGGTCGAGCGGGCGGGGTCATCCGGCGGGGTCGGGGTTGATGCGGATCGTGCCGGCGCCTCCGAGATAGGCGTAGCTGTCGTCGTCGTCGTAACCGGTGACGATGACGGAGAACGGAGCGTCACCGTCCAGGACGTGCACGCCGTCGTCGACCGGAACCCGGGCGACCTCGTAGTCCGGGCCGACGGCCAAGAACACGGCGTCGTCGACCGGCTCGCCGTCGATCCGGATCTCCTTGCCCGTGGGACGCGTCAACGTGAGCACGTCGTAGATCCACTTGTCGGGAACGAGGATCACGTACCGGGGCAGGAACTGCTCGACCGGGGCGAGCTGCACCTGCGAAGGATCGCCCAGCGACGGCTCACCGAACGGCTTTACGGTGGACGAGCCGGTCATGTAGTCGACCAGCGCGATGGGCTTGGACGCCGTCAACGTGAAGTCGCCGGGGTTGCCCAGAGGCCCGGTCACCAAAAGCTCGAGCGTTTCGCCGGCCTGCAGCGTGACCGGCGACGCGGGCAGCCCGGTGATGACGGGTGCAGCGGTGAACGTCAGCTCGGTGTCGTTCTCGCTGGCGAAGATCTGCCAAAGCGACGGCTCGGCGTCGTGTTGGCTGTCGGTCGAGCGCACCGCGACCCTGGACGCGACGAAACGCTCACCCCACAGTCGCACCCCGAAAAGCTGCTCTTGCAGGTGGTCGCACGCCGCCGACGGCATGGGGATCTCCGCGCAGGTGTTGCCCGCGAAGACGGCGATCGGGTGATCTTCGTTCGACTCGATGCGGGTGCCGGTGGGGTCACCCCCCTCGGGGGCCACGGCCACCTGCAGGAGGTCGCCGCGATGCAGCGTCACCTGAAAGGGCACACCCGCGGTGCCGGCGGGGACGCCCGGGCCGGCCTTGGTGTCGATCGAGGGCGTGATCTCGACCAGCGTGTCGTCGGTGGCGGCCACCACCGCGAAGTAGGACTCGTGCGCGACGTTCAGGCGCGGTTGTGCGAGCACGTAGTGCAGGGTGTCCCAGGCGTGGGTCGGGTACAGGAGCGACGCGTCGGAGGTGTACGACTCACCGGCTTCGAGGGGCTCGAACTGGTAGGCCGCGATGGGGACGTCGGAGACGATGCGGTAGGCCCCGCGGGCGCGCAGACCCGAGCCGTCGACGTGCCGATCGGGCAACAGAAAGGTGTGGAGCTCGAGCGGGTCGAGGACCTCGGGCCCCGTCACGGTTTGCCACGACGCGCCATCGAAGAGCTGGGCCTCCACGGTGGCCGGCTCGTCGAGCTGCACGTTGGCGACGGCCACCGCGTACTGCAGGTTGTCGTAGGGCCACACCAGGTCGAGATCGGTGGCGAAGAACTCGCAGCCGATGGTGCTCTGCCCGGTCGCAGCCTCGTCGCAGGTGCGGGGAATCCCGCCCCCCGAGGGCGGCGCGTCGGGCTGCATGCCGAGATCGAACTTGGGGTCGGGCCCGACCGAGTCGTCCCCGGTGGACGCCCCCCCGGTCATGCCCGCGGAGTCGTCGCCGGTCGTGTCGTCCGTCGCGTCGCCGGAGCCGTCCTCGGGACCCGTGGCGTCGCCGAAGCTCGACGAGTTGCCGATGCCCACCTCGTGGGAGCAGCCGAGGGCGAGCAGCGCGGCCACGCACGAGGCCGACCGCAGGCGGAGAGTCTCGCGTGTCATCGTGGGCGAAGGGGACGCGGCCGGGCCCGGGGGATCAGGGCCGCGATGTGCGGATTGTCGCATGGGCCGGAGACGGATCGATTGATCGATCGGCCCGGGTCGGGCACCCATGAACGATGGTGCTCGGTGCAGCCAAGGCGATCGCGCCTCCGTCGCAGGTCGGGTCCCGAACCCGAGCGGCGGACGCGGGCGCGCTCGCGCAGATGGCCGAGCGGGCGCGCGACGGGGACGCGCAGGCCTTGCGAGAGCTGCTGCGGATGCTCGCACCGACGTTTCATCGGCTGACCCGGCAGGTGCTGGGACCCACGCCGGGCGCCGACGATGCCATGCAGGACGCCATGATCGCGTTTTGTCGGGACCTGCGACACCTCCAGCACGGACGCGCCGTGCTGGCGTACGCGAGTCGCCTGACGCTGCGCGCCGCCGTCCACGCGCGGCGCAAGCGGTCCCGCGATCTCGCGCGCGTCGAAGGGGTCGATCCCGCGCTGGAATCCGAGATGCCTCCGCCCGACGTCGAGGTGGGGGCGCGAGTCCGGGTCGCGCGGTTGCTCGAGCTCGTCGATGTGCTGCCGCCCGAGCAGGCGGAGGCCTTCGTGATGCGGTGCGTGCTGGAGCACGACCTGGGGGAGGTGGCGGAGATGGCGGGGGTGGGGATCAACACGATTCGCAGCCGGATCCGACTGGCGCGACAGCGGCTCGCGCGGATGGTGCAGGAGGATGCGCTGCTGCGCGCCGAGGTGGATGGCGATGGTTGACCGCAACGCGAACGTGCGCGCCGAGGCGCGGCTCGCCGAGCTCGAGCGAGAGGCTCGCGCGGCGCTCGGCAACCGCAGCGCCATCGGTGCGGGCCCGGACCCCGATCGGCTCGAGGCGATGATCGATCACGCGCTCGAGGTCGGCGTGACGCCGGCCGCTTCGGCTTCGCCCTGGATGGCGAAGCTGGTCTTGGGCCTCGGCGGTGGCGTGGTCGTGCTGGTGGGCGCGGTCCTGATGGACCGGGGCGACGCCCCCTCGCCGCGCGATGCCGCGCCGCGAACGGAGGTCGTGTCGCCGGCCGATCCTGGCCCGACGCCCGACGAAGTCGCGCCTGCGCAGGATCGTTTGCCGCCCGCCGAGCCGGGCCCGTCGCTGCCGGAGGCACGAGCCCCCGCGCCGGTCCCTCCCGCGTCGTCGAGCGGACCCGCGCGCCCGCGCACGGCCGAGCTCGTGCCGGAGATGTTTCGCCGGGCCAACGCGCTGCGCGACGCGGGGGAGCTGGAGCGGGCGCGGGCCGTCTATGCCCGCATCGTCGAGCGATTCCCCCGTTCGCGCGAGGCCAGCGTGTCGCTGGTGACGCTGGGAACGTTGCACCTGGAGCGGTTGAACGATCCCCGCGGGGCCCTCGAGCACTTCGATCGGTACCTCGCAGGGGCGAGCTCGGGGGTGCTGGCCGAGAAGGCCCTGGTCGGGCGCGCCCGCGCGCTCGCGGAGCTCGGCGACGAAGCCGGCGAGCGCGAGGCGTGGCGCGAGCTCGTCGAGCGCTTCCCGGACTCGATGCACGCGGCCGTCGCCCGACGACGGTCCAAAGCCGCGGCCGACGACGCGCCGTGATAGCCTGACGCCGTGGTGGACGTCGCGGGCGCCGAGAACCCCGTCAGCGGCGGTGCTGCGGAGGCGCGAGGCCCCAGGCGGATCGGGCCGGGGTCGCCCGCCGATCGGCTTGGCCGGCGTCGTCGGGCGTCCGGGTGTCGAGGCTCCGAACGTCCCCCACGGATTGCGGCTCGGGTTCGCCGGAGCGGATCCGAATCGCGGAAACGATGGCGGACGTGCCGGTGCAGACCTGGGTGCTCGCGCTGATCTGCGGTGTGTCGCCCGACGTCGACCGACCCATCGTCGAAGCGGTGGTGGCCGGGGCGGAGGCGGACCGGGAGGCGGTCCGTGCCCGGTTGGAGGGGTTCTTGAACGACGAGCCGGTCGAGCTGCGCGTCGCGATGCGCGACGACCCGCCCGCCCTCGACGCCCTGGTCCGGCCGCACGAGGGGCACGAGACGCTCGCCCACGTGATCGTCGATCTGGGCGAGCGCGAGGTTCGTTTGCTGGTGGTGGACGGTCCGTGGCAGCGCGCGCTGGCCCGCCGGATCGAGCTGACCGACGGCCTCGACGAGGTCGTGCTGGAGGAGATCGGGTACGCGGTGGAGACGAGCGTTCGCGCGCTGCTCGACGGAGAGGCGATCGGCGTGACCCTGTCGGAGGCCACCGAGGCGCTCGAGCCCGTGGACGCTCGGCCGCAACGATCCGAGGCGCCGCCGCCTGCCGAGCCGCCGGCGGCCGTGCCCCGACTCGAACGCGACACCGAGGCCCGTCCTCCGCCCGAACCGACGCCGGTGGTGGACGGCTCGCTGCGGCGGCTGGAGATCGGTGCGGGGTACGACGTGTTCGCGTGGTCCCCCACCGGTGCGCCACTGCACGGGCCCCGCATCGAGGGTGCGTTCTTGCGCCATTGGTCGAGGGTCGCCGCGGGTGCGTCGATCGACGTCGACTGGCGCGTCCCGGTCACCTACGGCCGCGGTGACCTGGGGGTCCGCGTGCAGAGCCTGGCGGGGAGGAG
>CAZYSW010000099.1:0-14986 GCA_964650105.1 uncultured Nannocystaceae bacterium | reverse complement strand
CGCAAAGGTCATGGCCACGTGGCGTCGCTTCACGGCCACCTCGACGAGCCCGAGGCTCTCGACGTCGGGTGCCTTCCAGCCCGAGGCGACGAACGGCCGCGCCAGGATCTCCGCCACAGGGTCGATGGCGACGACGTCGCCCGGATCTCGGCGCCGACCCAACGCCGCCGTGAGCTCCTTCCACAGATCCATCGGATCGATCCATGGATCCCCCATGATCCAGATGCGTTCGGGGCGAAGGACGATTCGACGGCCGTCCGGGTCGTCGCGCACGGCGATCATCGCCCAGATCCATCTTCCGTCGGACGTTCGGCCTTCGAGATAGAGGCAGGGCAGGGGGCTGCGGTCGAGATCGGGTCGCCCGCGCAGCTCCAGATCGACGTGTTGCACCCGGATGCCGCAAAGGGGATGACGACGCAGGCGTTCTTCGATCCAGCTCAGGATCGCGTGCTGCTCGATCTCCAGGGTCGCGCGGAGGGCTCGGCAGCGGCGATGGCGGAACGTCGCCACGGACGACGGGCCCTTGAACGGGAAGGCGACGTTCGGAATCTGGGCCTCGTACTCGCCGATGTGCAGGCCCGGGGCGATGGCGCGCCGCTCCAGACGGAGCAGAGCCTTTCGCTCTCGGAACAACAACGAGAAACCGAGGACGTTCCCGACTGCCGGTCCGCTCGCCGTCCCCGACATGACGCCTCGGAGACGATAACAGCGCCGCGGGTCGTGTGTCCGGTTCGTCGGGAACGTCGCCCCGCGACCGCGTCCGGAGGCGAAACTACTCCGCTTCGGAGGCGATCAGACCCGAGCGCAAGAGCCCGCCGCGGTTGCCGACCCGGTCACAAACGCTGTAGGGGCGCATCTGCTCCCCTGCGGGATCGGGCTCGGTGTCGTAGGTGATGACCCTCGCGATCCTGTCCTCGGTGGCGACGATGTCCCCGCGCGCCTTCGCCTCCAGGCACATCCGGCCTGCCCAACGCGCGGTCACCATCCCGGCCTTGCGGGACGCCAGCTCCTCGTAGAGCTTGGGGCGGGCCTCGGCGAAGCCCTCGTCGGTGCCCGATTCCTTGCTCGCCAAGCCCGCGAGCACGATGTCGTTGCCCGCCTCGAACAGGCGATCCACCACCGGCGTTTCGGGATCCGACGCCCACGCGGCGTCCACGAGATCGGGCATGGGCCCCAGCCCGGGGACGGTGTCTCCCTTGGCGAACATCTGCGTCTCCCGCAGGACGACGCGATCCCCAGTGGAGTCGTCCTCCGGCGTCGCGAACACCTCGTCGAGCCCCTTGCCCTCGCGGAGGGCTGCGAGCGCTTCCTCGGCGGCGCGCCGTGCCAGGACCTTGCCCTCGGCCTCGGCCAAAGCCTCGGCCGCGAGCTCGCGCAGCGCCTCCTCCTCGGGGACGTCCCCTTCGCGACGGCCGAAGACCGTCACCACGTACCAGGCCGACTCGCCCTCCAGCACCTCGGAGACCTCACCGGGCTCGAGCTGCGTCATGGTCTCGTCGACCACCGGGTCGAGGCCGCTGCCGCTGGATTCGGTGACCCAGCCGTAGTCGCCCCCGCCGCGGGCGGTCTCGTGCGCGGAGAGCTCCCGTGCCACGCTGCGGAAGTTCTCGCCCCCGCGGATCCTGGCCAGGGCCTTGCCGGCCAGCGTGCGCGCGGCCGCGGCGTCCTCCCCCTTGGGGATCTCGATCAGCCCCAGGCGCGACTGCTTGGGGAGCTTGGTGAACCGACTGCCCTGCGACTCGAACTGCGTGTGCAGGGTATCGCGGTGCTCCGCCACGTAGGCGTCGATCTGCTCGTCCGAGGGGTCGACGAGCTCGGCGAACGACGCAGGCTCGAAGCGTGCGTAGCGAACCGACAGCCGGTTGGCACGCGAGTCGTAGACGCGACGCACCTCCTCCTCGGACACGGTGACCCCGCTGTGAACGATGTCGCGTACGGTGCGGGCCAAGAGCTCCTTGCGTTGCATCTCGATGTAGCTCTTTTGCGACATCTGGATGTTGCGCAGGTAGTTCTTGGTGAAGATGTCGTAGTTGTACGGCATGTCGTTGCCGAGCCACAGCCCGGTGTCGCCCAGCACGATGGCCTGGCCGCCGATCACCAGGTTCTCGGCGTCGACCTCGGTGAGCACCAGGCCGAGCTCGTCGGCGGCGTGGGCCAGGACCTCCCGCTCCACGGCCGCCTCGAGCACCTCCTCCTTGAGGCCCATGAGCTTTTGGAACCGCTCGTCCTTCGGGATCGGAACGAAGGCCCGGATCATGTTGAACTGGGCCCGGTAGTCCTCGTCTCGGATGCTGTTGCCGTGCACCTTCACGAGCGGCGCCGCGCCGAACGTGATCGAATCGCTGGGCAACCCGAAGCTCAGGCCGAAGACGAGGGCGAGCACGCCGAGGATGAGCCAGGCGAAAAAGCTGGTCGCGGAGCGGCGGAGAAAATCGAGCATGGGCCTGCCGCGGGCGAAAGTAGCCCAGTGTCCGGTCGCGTCAAGCGCCGCCCGCGCGGCCTCGGCGAGCCTCGAGGGTAGCGCGCGGGCTGAACGCGACCTCGCCTCGAATCGGGCCCCATGGGAGGGTCATGGTGTGATCGCCGGAATCGAGCGTAACGAGCGCCGAGGACCGCGTTCCACGCTTGCTCGCTGGCCGGCCGACGTGTATCTGTGTGCGGTTCCTACGCCCTTTTGGGCGACCCTGAGGCGTCGTATGCGCATCCGCGCTTGCGGTGCCGCGCGAGTCGAGCGGGTCCCTGATGCTCTTCGACTGGGTATACGGCCTCTTCTCCAACGATCTGGCCATCGACCTCGGTACCGCCACCACCCTGACCTACGTCAAGGGCAAGGGGATCGTAGCGCACGAGCCAAGCGTCGTGGCGGTCCAGAAGAACGCCAGTCAGAAGCGCGTCTTGGCGGTCGGCAAGGAGGCCAAGGAGATGCTCGGCAGGACGCCGGGAAACATCGTGGCCATCCGACCCATGAAGGAGGGGGTCATCGCCGACTTCGAGGTGACCGAAGCGATGATGCGCTATTTCATCACGCGGGCGCACAACCGTCAGACACTGGTCAAGCCGCGCATCATCATCTGCGTTCCGTCGGGGATCACCGAAGTGGAGAAGCGGGCGGTCCGCGACTCGGCGCTCGCTGCCGGGGCGCGCGAGGTGTTCCTCATCGAGGAGCCCATGGCCGCGGCCATCGGCGCGCGCCTGCCCGTCACGGAACCGGGCGGCAACATGGTGGTGGACATCGGGGGCGGGACGGCGGAGGTGGCGGTCATCTCGCTGGCGGGGATCGTGGCCTGCAAGAGCGCACGCGTCGGTGGCGACAAGATGGACGAGGCCATCGTCCAGCACATCAAGCGCAAGTACAACCTCCTCATCGGGGAGCGGACCGCCGAGCGGGTCAAGATCGAGATCGGTACGGCGGCGCCGACGGACGTGGTGGCGACGATGGAGGTCAAGGGCCGAGACCTCGTCGCCGGCGTCCCCAAGACGGTCGTGATCGACTCCGACGAGATCCGCGAGGCGCTCAGCGAGCCGGTGTCGGCGATCGTGGATGCTGTGCGGTCGGTGTTGGAGCGGGCTCCTCCCGAGCTTTGCGCGGACATCGTCGACAAGGGCATCGTCCTGACCGGTGGTGGCTCGCAACTCGCCAATCTCGACGTTCTCTTGTCCGAGGAGACCGGCTTGCCGGTGTTCTTGTCCGACGAGCCGGAGTTCGCGGTCGTGCTCGGCTCCGGCGCGGCCCTCGACGAGCTCGATCTCCTGCGCGAGGTCGCACTCACGTAGCTTCGCTTCGACACTGGATGCAAACGCCCGCCTCGGGCGTCGATCCACCGGCGTTCGGCCCGCCCCCGGGGGGCGGGGAGCCCCCCTGACATGGCAGTCTCTCTCCGCAGCGTCCGCAACGGAGCCCTGGTCGTCATCCTCCTGGGGATCCCCGTCCTGCTCCTGCGCAGCACCGCGCAGGATCCCCACGGCATGAGCGCTTTCGACCGGTCCGTTCGCAAGATCGGAGCCCCGTTGGAGGCGGCGGTGTCCTACAGCACCGGGATGCTGGGCTCGTTCTTCGAGCGGTGGGTGATGCAGGCCCGGGTCCAGGATCGCAACGAGGAGCTCGCGGCCCAGAACCGGGAGCTTCGCTACCAACTGCGGGAGCTCGCCGAGCTCCGGGAGGAGAACAAGCAACTTCGTCGGGCCCTGCAGATGCGGGACAAGGTCCCCGAGGACATGATCCCCGCCGAGCGCATCGGCGTCGATCAGTCGCCGTTCTTCCGCGTGGTCAACATTCGCATCGACCGGGGGAGCAACTACGTGACCCCGGGGATGGCCGTCCTGTCTCCGGACGGGGTGGTGGGCAGGGTCGACAAGATCTACGACGACTACAGCGACGTCATGCTGGTCACGGACGCGCGCAGCAAGATCGCCGTCGAGGTGGCGCGCAACCGTGCCCAGGGGATCCTGCTCGGCGACAGCGAAGACGGGTGTGTCGTCGACGTCTCGAAGGATTACCAGGTCGAGATCGGCGACGTCGTGCAGACCAGCGGCGTCGACGAGCTGTTTCCCGAGGGGCACCCGGTGGGGCAGGTTACGCGCATCGACCAACTCGTCGGGGATCAGCAGCGCTTGCACGTGACGCCGTCGGTGCGTTTCGATCGACTCGACGTGGTCTGGGTCGTGTTGTCCACCGCCCCCGATCCCGATCCTCACGCCGAGTCGCGTCGCGATCAGAGCGACGCTCTGGGGCCCCAGCCGATCCGGTGATGTGACGCCATGTTTCGCGCCTCCGCCTATGTTCTCGTCGGTTGGGTCCTCATCGCAGTGGTGGGCGGGCTGGCGGACGTGTTCGACCTGACGATCATGCTGCCGGCGACCTCGGCGGTCGTCATCACGCACGCGGCCTTCGCCCCGTCTTCGAATCTGTCTCAGGGGCTCACGGTGGCGGTCGCGATGGGCTACCTCGAGGATCTCCACCAGGGAGCCCCCATCGGAGTGTTGTGCATGGCGCATGCGCTGACCTACCTGGCGCTGCGCTGGTTGGCTGGACGTCTCCATCTGGGGGGCTGGACGCTGCGTTCGCTGGTTTCGCTCGCGGCGGTGGTGGTCGTCGACCTCTGTACGGTCGCGCTGCTGCTGGCCCTGGCCGATCCCTTCGGGCTGAGGCGCGATGCTCTGCTGAGCGCGATCCCTCAGGTCCGCTGGCACGCGCTGGCCACCCTGTTGGCGGCACCTCCGGTGTGGAGCCTGATCGACCGGGTGTTCGTCGTCTTTCGCCGCGAGCAGCCGCCCGATGCGGCGTCACCATGGAGTCGACGATGATTCGGGTGCGCCCTCAAGACGACCTGCGGGAGCTCCGGCCGCGATTCCACGGCATGGTGCTCTTCGTGGTCCTCGTCTTCATGGCGTTGATCGGGCGTTTGTGTCAGCTCCAGGTGCTGGAGGGGGATCACTATGCGCGCCGTGCAGAACGCAACTTCGTGGACGTCGTGGACGTCGAAGCGCCGCGCGGTCGGATCTTCGACAGCAAGGGCAACCCGCTGGCGACCAACCGTCCCGCCTACACCCTGTACGTCACGGCCTGGACGCGTTTCTGGCTCGATCCCGCCGAGGGCATTCGACCGACCGAAGGCGCGCGCATCCCGATGGACGAGGGCACGCGGGACCTGTTGGTGTCGCTCATCGACTTCGTCGACGATGCGGATCGCTCGCGGTTCGTGGAGGAAGTCGAGGCGCTCCGCGTGGACGAGGAGCGCGGGCGATACCCCCAGCCGGTGCGGCGCAACTTGACCTGGGACGAGTACGCACGAATTTCGGCCCGCCTCGACACGCTCGATCCCTGGGTCGAAATCAGGGAGAGCTCGCGTCGCTTCTATCCGGAGGGGGAGCTGACGGCGTTCGTAACCGGCCACATGGGGCACCTGAGCGCGGCCGCTCTGGAGAAGGCCGAGCACCTGGGGTATCGGCCGGGCGATCGCGTCGGGCAGACGGGGATCGAGCGTCAGTGGGAGAACTACCTCCGCGGCCGCCTCGGCACGCGCGCGCGCGTGGTGGATTCGCGAACGCGGGAGGTCGCCGACCCGCCGGCATGGGCCCTCGAGGCGCTGCCGCCGGACAAGGATCCCATCCCGGGGCAGGACATCTATCTGACCTTGGACCTCGACCTGCAGCGTGTCGCGTACGAGGCGATCTCCGACAAGCTCGCGGGGAGCGTGATCGCCATCGAGGTGAGCACCGGACGCGTGCTCGCCATCGTGTCGGTGCCGGCCATCGATCCGAATCGCTACGAACAACCGATTCCGGCCAAGGAGTGGAAGGAGTGGTCGGAATCGCCCCTCAAGCCCTTCATCGACAAGACGGTGCAGGAGCACTTCTTCCCCGGGTCGACGTACAAGGTCGTGTCCGCGTTGGCCGCCCTGGCCGATCCACGCTTCGATCCGGACGAGACCATCGAGTGCCATGGTTTCGTGAAGTACGGTGGACGTCGATTCCGAGACACCCACGTTCACGGCCCGATGAACCTGGAGCAGGCAATCGTCCACTCCTGCAACACCTACTTCTACGAGCTTGCCATCCGGAACATCCTGAGCCTGGAGCGCGTGGAGCCGATCGCCCGTGCGCTGGGGCTGGGGGATCGGACCAGCATCGGGCTCAACGGCGAAGTCAAGGGGACCATCCCCACCGAGGAGTTCGAGGCGCGTGAAGGCACGTATCAGGGCGGTGTCCGGCTCAACAGCGCCATCGGCCAGGGTAACGTGAAGGTCACGGTGTTACAGCTCGCCGTCCTGTACGCCGCGATCGCCAACGGCGGCTACGTCATGACGCCCTACCTCGTCGACCGCATCGAGACCAACGACGAGAAGGTGGTGTTCGTCAGCCAGCCGCAACGACGCAACGACGAGCCCATCATCGATCCTGCCGATCGGGAGCGTATCCACCGCGGTCTGATCGGCGTGGTCAACAGCCCCGAGGGGACCGCTTACAGCGAACGGCTTCGTCACATCACGGTGGCGGGCAAGACCGGTACCGCTCAGGTCGGACGCGAGCAACGACAGGAGTCGGGGGTCGAGATCGAAGGTTGGGATACCACGCAAGATCACGCATGGTTCGCCGCCTACGCGCCCGCGGAGGATCCCAAGGTCGTCGTCGTGGCCATGGTCGAGCACGGCGGTGTCGGTGCCGACGCGGCGGCACCCATCGTCATGAAGGTGATCGAGCACTACCTCGGGGACACCACCTCTCAGACCCAGTCGCGACCCCGAGGCCCCGGCATCCCGCCGCCGCTGCCGGGTCGACGGGGAAAGGATGCGACCGGCGACGAGCGGCTCGCGGCCAAGGAGCGTGGGCCATGATGTACGGCTTGGGACGCTCGAACGGTCGAGGGGGAATCCTGGGCGATCCCAAGGGGATGGTGCTCAAGCTCCGCCACTCTCTGGACTGGGTCGCGCTGGTACTCGCCGCAACGATCATCATCCTCGCGGTCGTGAACCTCAACAGCGCGGGAGACGGCGACTGGACCGGGCGCGTGGCGACTCAGCTTCGTTGGGTCGCGATCGGCACCGTGAGCATGTTCCTGGTGACCGCCATGGACTACAGGGTGCTGTACCGCACCGCCTACGGTGCCTACGCGGTCGGCGTGGGCCTCTTGATGATGGTTCCGTTCTACGGGATCAAGGTCAACAACGCACGTCGGTGGTTGGGAACGACGGATTTCCGAGTTCAGCCCTCGGAGATCATGAAGGTGCTCATCGTGGTGGCCCTGGCCCGTTACCTGCACGACGCGGCGGGCCGGGAGCACCGCAGCACCAGACAGCTCGTCGCCCCGTTCGCGATGATCCTGCTTCCGGTCGCGCTCATCGTGCAGCAGCCCGACCTGGGCACGGGTGTCATGCTGCTCGTCATCGCCTTCTCGGTGATGTCGCTGACCGGTCTGAGGCTGCGCGGGATGATCGGGATCCTCGTGGCGGGCGCGGTCTCCTTCGTCCTCGGCTGGCGGTACATGGCCAACTACCAGCGCAAGCGCGTCGACGTGTGGCTCAACCCCGAGCTGTACGCCGACAACGAGGGCTACCAGACCATGCAGGCGATGATCAGCGTGGGCAACGGCGGCTTCTTCGGGCGCGGACTGAACAAGGGCAGCCAGAATTCGTTGGGGTTTCTGCCCGAACCGTTCACGGACTTTCCGTTCGCGGTGTACGCCGAGGAGTGGGGCTTCGTCGGCACGTCGTTGGTGCTGATCCTCTACATGAGCCTGACGCTGTGGTCGATCAACATCGCTTCCCAGTCGCGGGACAGGTTCGGCGCGCTGTTGTGCACGGGGATCGCCGCGCTGTTTTTCTGGCACGTCGTGGTCAACATCGGGATGGTCCTCCAGATCATGCCGGTTTCGGGTGTGACGCTCCCCTTCTTCAGCGCAGGCGGGAGCAACGTGTTGACGATGATGATCGGGCTCGGAATCCTGATGAGCGTGTCGCGCTCACGATCGTACCGTTGACGCGTCGCTGGGACCTTTCGGTGCCCCGAACGCGCCGGGCTCCGCCGCGTTTGAAAAAGTGCAGCAATTTAGCGGAGTTACAAAACTGCGAGGCGGACATGCGAACTCGTTTGCGCACGAGACAAGCGGTCGGCCCGTGCTAAAAATCCCCGATAGCCATGGGCCCCGCGATCGGCGTGCTGACCAACCCCAACTCGGGGAAGAACCGACGCAACCCGGGGCGGCGTACGGAGTTGGAGCGCGCGGCGGGTCGCTTCGGCATCGTGATCCAGACGCGGGATCTCGGAGACCTCGAGGCCGCGGTACACGAGCTGTTGGACGCCGGTTGCTCCTACTGGGTCTGCGACGGCGGCGACGGAACGCTGCACTGGCTGCTCACCGTGGGGCACAAGCTGGCGCGGGCTCGGTTGGGAGACGAGGCCCGGTTGCCGCGCATCGTTCCGGCCAACGGCGGAAGCATCGACTTCGTGGCGCACAAGGCGGGCATCCGTGGTCGAGCGCCGGAGGTGGTGCGGGCCCTGGTCGACCTGGTGCGTCGAGACGAGCCGCCCAAGATCGTGGCGCTCGACACGTTGCGCGTGATCTGCCGGCCCGACGGTGATCCCGAGGAGAGCTCCGCGTCCGAGGAACGGATCGGGTTCGCGACGGCCATCGGCGGCGTGGCGCAGCGGTTTTTCGGCAAGCTCTACGGAGGGTACGAGCGCATCGATGCCTGGTCGATCGTCGACGTGCTTGCCAGGTCGGCCGCCGGCGGGGTGGCACGGTCGGTGCCGCCCCCCTTGGGGACATATCTCGTCCCGAGCCTGCAGATCTACGCGGACGAGGTGTTCGAGCCCACCCGTGCCACCGTGGACGTCGATGGGAAGCGGCTGGAGTACGACACGTTCTCCAGCCTGCAGATCGGTGCCATCGACATCAGCCTCGGAGGCGTGGTGCGGACGTTTCGGCACGCCGCCGCGGACGGGGTGCTGCACGCCCAGGCGCTCAGCAGCGGGAGGTTGGGCGTGGTGGCCAATCTGCCCAACATCGTCATGGGAACCCCGATCTGGGGGAGGAACGTCTACGATGGTCCGGCGCAGCGGCTGACCGCCACCGCGCCACCCGGAGAGCACCTCGATCCCGTCATCGACGGGGAGCTCGTGCACAACCTGAGGCGTCTCGAAGTCGTCCGCGGCCCGAAGCTCGAGATCCCGGCCGTGTGTACCTGAAGCCCGACGACATCGCCGGGTCCGTCCGGGGGGGGGCGAAGTAGGTGAAAACCCACCGATGCGGACGTGATCCGTACGACGTTCGTGGCATCCCTCGCACAGGCATGAGGGAACACACGGGTGTTCGTCGGACTCGTCCTCCGAAGGGCAACGGGGGGAGCGCGGATCGTCCGTGCCGCGACGTTGCAGATCTCACCGCGGAGCTTGACAGCGCGCGGCGGTGCGGGGCAGCGTCGCCGCTACGTTCCCCCGACAGGAGAGTGTCATGAAGCGAGTTTGCTTGTTCGCCAGCGCGTTGGCTTCGGTGTTCTTGGCGGCTTCGACGGCCAGCGCCGAGCCGTATCCCGCTGTTTTGTACATCCCCGACGAGGAGATCACGCTCAACCCGATCGGCGTGGCCCCGTGTTCCGGTTTCGGCTCCCAGACCCACTCTGCGTTCGGATGCGTCAGCGGCATCGATGGTCCGACCGCGAAGCCACCGTTCGAGGGCGATCTGGAAGCCCTCACCACGGGGATTCGAGACGCGCTCGCCGACTTCGACGTTCATGTCACGCACGAGCGTCCGCCGGAGTACCTCCCGTACTTCATGCTGATGCCGAGCACGACGCCCAACGAAGAGAGCACGGGCTGGACCTGCACCAGTGCGGCGAGCAACTGCGGGGCGCGGCAGCGCAACGACCTCGCGTTCACCAACGGGGGGACGATGAACTGCTCGGATCCCGACCCGCTGCACGCCGCGCTGATGGCGTTCGGCTATCTCAGCGGGCTCGAGGGCGTCGCCAACGTCAACGATCCGATGAACTATCCCCCGGATTACACGATGCCGGTCACCGGCTACGCCGACGAGTGCGCCGATCGTGTTCCGCCACTCAACGACATGATGATGGAAACGCCGTTGCAGTGCACCAACGCCGATCACACCGGCTGCACGAGCCAGCAGAACAGCGTCGCCGACTTGCTAGCGGTCTATGGCCCGCGGATGGAGGACAACGAGCCGCCGACCTTCTCGAACATCGTGCCCGAAGACGGCGCCGTGATTCAGAGCGCAGACGGCCTCACGATGGACGTGGACATCTCGGACTCGGATCCGATCGTCGGGGTGCGGTGGACCGTCTCGTCTCCGGCGTTGGAAGGTGCGGTTCCCGGCGGTGTTCTGAGCAAGTGCACGAACCTCGTTTGCGACAGCGAGTGGGCCAGCCCTTACTTCAACCCCACCGACGGTGACTGGTCGTTCGTGCTCACGGGGCTCCCCGCAGGCGAATACACCATCACCCTCGAGGCCGCCGACTTCCACGGGAACGTGGCGGAGACGGTCACGATCAACGTGACGATCGAGGGGGGCTCCGGCGGCGACGGCGGTGTCGACGACACCGGAGGCGACGACGGCTCCACGGGTGACGATGGTGACGGCTTCACCAGCGCCGACGGGGACGACGGTTCGGGCGGAAGCGACAGCGGGACGACGGCCGCCAGCGAAGACGGCGACGGGGGCTGTGGATGCACGCAGGCCCCCGGTCGCGGCGGGGCTGCCCTGATGCTGCTCGGGCTGGTCGGCCTGGGGCTGGGCCGGCGCCGACGCTGACCACGGGCTCAACGATCGGAAGCCGCACGCGCAGACGCGTGCGGTCGCTCCACGAGTGAGGGGGACGGGCTTGCGCTCGCCCCCCTCGTCGTATCCCGAGCCCGTGCGTCGCGCACCCGACGGAAGCGTCGCGTCAGCCACCAAAGCGTCGGAAAGCAAGCGACCGCGGCCGCAGTCACGAGGACGAGGGCGCCGATCATGAAGGGACCCAGGAGATCCATGAACAGGCTCGCCCATCCCGACGCGTCGAGATCGCGCACGCCCGACCACGACGGCAGCGGGTGCCCCAAGAGAGCCATCCCCAGCCACAGCTCGGCGAAGTAGAAGAACGCACCCGTCACCGGGTTGACGACCGCCGTGCCGAGGTACGTCGCCGGAAGGTTGCACCGCAACAGGGGAGCGACGGCCAGTGCCGCGACCATGCCCAAGAACGGGACGGGCACCAGCGACAAGCACAGGCCGAGCGTGAACCCTCCCGCAATGCCCACCGGCGTGCCGTTGAGGGCGACGACGGTGCGGAAGAAGCGGCGCAGGCGATGCATCCGACCGACAGCATAGACGAGTCGTCACGTCGTCCCGACGCGACGTCGGCTCGACGACCGCTCACGAGTCGGTGAGCCCGGGCGGCGTAAAGCGGGGCGCGCGGAGCCAGGGCGAGCGAGGCGGGTGCGCGGCCGAGACAATCTTCGGCGGCTTTGGGCCGCGCGCCCGAACACGGGCGCGGCGTGCCCCGAACCGAGCCCCTTGCCGCCTCCTGGCGACCCCAGGTTGCAAATCTACTCATGAGTAGATAAGCTCTCGACGGCGATGGGACGGCCTCGCGCGGACTCCGTCCGAACGGCGACTCCCGAACGGATCCTCGAGTCCGCGGAGGCGGTGTTCGCCGCGGTGGGATTCGGCGCCGCGACGCTGGCCGAGATCGCGGAGCGGGCCGGAATTCGGCGCCCATCACTGCTGTATCACTTTCCGACCAAGGAGGCGCTGTACGCCGCGACGGTGGAGCGCATGTTCGGGCGGCTGCGGGCGGCGCTCTTGCACGAGATGCAGCAAGGGGGCGACTTCGCGAGCCGCGTGGCCGCCACCTTGGAACGCTACGTCGACTTCCTCGATGCCGAGCCCGAGGTCGCTCGCATCCTGCTGTGGGAGCTCCTCGCGGGGCAAGGCCCGGGCGCCGCGATCCTGCTCCAGCAGCTCGTGCCGCTTCTATCCATGGTCGAGGCGTGGATTCGCCGAGAGGGCGAGGGGATCGTCCGTCGCGACCTCCCCGTACGCGCCGCCGTCACGCAGATCGCGTCCGACATTCTCCTGCGCTCGGCCTCTGGACCCTTGCGAGAAGCATTGTGGGGATCGTCGGACCACGCCCGGATGCTGGCCCAATTCTTGTTGCTCGAGGAGTCACGATCATGACCAAACGACCGCTTCAGTCTCTGCTCGGCCACAGCGGGCGCTCGGGGAATGCCCGCGTGTTCCTCGATCTCGCGGGGCCTGCGGTTCGGGGCTTTCTTCTCAAGCGCGGCAAGGCGAGCACCACGGACGTACCCACCCGCTACGACGCTCATTTCGATTGGGGATACGCGCGGGACCAGGGGGAGCTCGCCAAGCTCTACGAGCTGGCCAAGCGGTCGCAGTGGAACGCGGCCACGGATCTCGACTGGAGCATCGACGTCGATCCGCACGACGAGTCGAGGGACCTGATGCCCGACTCGCTCTTGCCGCTGGAGAGCTTTCCCAGCTATCGCGCGCTCCCCAAGCGGCGGCAGCAGCTACAACGGCACGCCCTCACGGCGTGGATGTTGTCGCAGTTCCTCCACGGCGAGCAGGGAGCCCTGTTCGCCGCGTGCCAGGTCACCGAGGCGGTGACCTGGATGGATGGGAAGCTCTACGGATCCACGCAGGTCGTCGACGAGGGGCGCCACGTCGAGGTGTTCTATCGGTACCTGACTTCGAAGCTGGGCAAGCTGTACCAGATCAACGACAACCTCTACACCATCATCGACGCGCTCATGACGGATGGTCGGTGGGACCTCAAGTTCCTCGGGATGCAAATCATGATCGAGGGCCTGGCGTTGGGGGCGTTCGGGACGATGCGTCAGGCCACCAAGGAGCCGCTTCTGAGAGAGCTGCTCAAGTACGTGATCACCGACGAGGCGCGTCACGTGACCTTCGGCGTCGTGGCCCTGCGTGACTTCTACGCCTCGCTGCCGCCCAAGGAGCGGCGCGAACGAGAGGACTGGGCCTACGAGATCACGGTCATGCTCCGCAACCGCTTTCTCGCCCACGAGTTCTACGACGAGTACTACGGCCACCTCATGACGCGGCGCGAGTGGGATCGTCGGGTCCTCGCCTCGGGGTTCATGGCCCAGTTCCGCAACACGATGTTCCGGCGGTTGATCCCGAACCTGAAGCGGATCCACCTGCTGTCGGATCGCGTCCGGCCGTACTACGAGGACCTGGGCCTTTTGGTGTACGAGCACGAGCGACCGTCGCCCGAGCTCGCGACGTCCGAGCTGCTCGGGGAAGGGGTATCGACGGGAAGGGAGGACGCCGCCTGACACGCACCGGGGCGGAGGCGAGATCGCACGCCCGCGAGCGTTCGGTGAGCGAGGGGATGAGCATGCAGCGCATCTTGTTGCTCGACGTGATGGGGACGTTGGTGCACGATCCCTTCTTCGTCGAGGTGCCGCGCTTCTTCGGCATGACGCTGGAGGAGCTGGTGAGGTCCAAACACCCCACCGCGTGGCGAGCCTTCGAGTTGGGGGAGCTCGACGAGGCGGGGCTCGTCGCGCGCTTTTTCGCGGACGGGCGCGCGCTCGACGTGGAGGGGCTCAAGCGCACGATGCGGGACGCTTATCGCCTGCTGCCGGGGATCGAGCCGCTCCTCGAGCACCTGCGCGCCGCCGGTGTGTCGATGCATGCGCTTTCGAACTACCCGCCGTGGTACCGCTTGATCGAGGACGCCGTGGGCTTGTCCCGTTTCCTCACGTGGACGTTCGTGTCCTGCGAGACCGGCGTCCGCAAGCCCGACCCGCGGGCCTATCTCGACGCTGCGCGCCGCCTGGGCGTCTCTCCCCGAGCCTGCACCTTCGTCGACGACGTCCTCGAGAACTGTGAAGGTGCGGCGGCGACGGGCATGCACGCGATCCACTTCACGGATGCCCAGGCCCTCGCGGCCTCGCTGGCACGCGCTGGATTCCCGGTCACCTGATCGTCGCCGCGTGCGCCCATTGCGCTGTTGCGGGCGGAAGTGGGCCGCGCGGTTGCGCCCGCGAGGTACACGCGGCGACCGGACGCACATCGGGGACCGCCGTGTGGCTGTGGCAGATCGAGCCTTCCTGCTGACACAATGTCATGGTTGCCTGCACACGTGGAACTGGAAGCGGCATCGTCGGGCGCCAAAACGAGATGGGCAACGCGCTCGACGTCCGCTTGCGACTGAGGAGAAATCATGAAGCTCCCCCTGGAGATCACGTTTCGCAACGTCGTACGGACCGATGAGCTCGAGGAACGCATCCGCCAGAAGGCGGCCAAGCTCGACAAGTTCTTCGATCGAATCACCGGCTGCCGAGTCGTGGTCGAGGCACCGCACAAGCACCACCTCAAAGGCAACACCTATCACGTACGGATCGAGCTCAGCGTCCCCGGTGAGGAGATCGTGGTGAATCGCGGCCCGCAAACCCAAGAGCACGAGGACCTCGGCGTCGCGCTGCGCGACGCGTTCGC
>CAZYSW010000098.1:0-15005 GCA_964650105.1 uncultured Nannocystaceae bacterium | reverse complement strand
TGATGTCCATGTGGTGTCGCGCTCCCCTCGTGGTGTGCCGATGCTGCCCAACCGTCCTGACCGCGGCGCTATTTCCGCTGCGCCTACTCGAGGCTCACCCTGCTGGCTTCCTGCTCCAGATCCCCGAACTCGGCGTTGCTCATGCCGAACGCGTCCGCGATCTCGCCCAGCGCGTGTCGCTCGGCGTCCGAGAAGACGCCGTCGGCCTTGACCAGGGCCACGGCGGTCTTGACGAACACCCGCCGGAGAAACGAGGTCTCCAGAACCGTCGCCGCCTCGGTCGCCGAGAAGGTCGTACCGACCAGATCGTCGTACTTTAGGGTGCTTCCCGACTCCTCGAGGAACTCCGCGATGAGCTTTTTTTCGCGGTCTTCGATCCCGTCGAGATTCGCCAGGTAGTACAGCCCCCGCGCGAACACGTCGGCAATTTCGGGTGAAAGCCCGGATTCGGAGGACTCGGTCATGGCCGTGGCATGCTACGGCTTGGTTTCCCGCAGATCCACACGCTCTGCCCGGCGTCGCGTCGGCGTAGGGGTGACGGCACGAAAGGGACGGGGCGTCGCCGGGCGCGGTCGCGAGGGGAGCGTCGAGCGGGGACCCCGCAAGCGCACGGCGAGACGACGCGACACGCAGAGGTTCGCGCCCGCCCGACGAGAGCCCGCAGCCGGCGCCTGGCCCACGCCCACCCCGACGGGCGTGGCGCAAAAAGAAACGCCCGCGGCACCACTCCGCGGGCGTTGTCGACGACTCGGCCGTCGGACGAGCGTCTAGGACGGACGTTTCACCTCGAACTCACGATGAACGAGAACTTGTGGGGGCTCGCCGGGGGCGAGCGGCTCGGTGAGGACCTCGACCTCCCACTTGCCGACCTGGTCGGGGGAGATTTCCGAGCTGCTGGCGAGCGTGAGCGCGCCCGTGGGCGCGAGCATGCCGGGGATCAAGACGCTGACGTCGTCGTGCGTCCAGCGGTACACCACCGGTCGCGGCGCGAGCAGCCCGTCGGCGCGAAGGTGGAGGTGCACCTCGGTGACGTCGGCCGAGAACTCGCTGCGATCTTCGAGGGCGCCCTCGGCCTCGGCCGCGAGCACGGCCGAGACCTGCACGACGGGTTGCACGACCGCGCGCTCCTGCGCAGAAAACGCGGCCTGCGCCCGGCCGCCGGAGCGCAGCATCCCGTCGGACTCGAGTTGGTCGGGGGTGATGGGCGCATCGACGCAGCCCGAGAGCGCGGTCACGCACGTGATGCCTGTCGCGATGGCGAAGCGTCGCACGGTGGGTGGCGACCCACTGCCGATCCCGTGCCAGTGATCGACGATCGCAAGTTCGGGGGTTTACGCCGTTTGGGCGCGCACACGCGCGCCCATTTGCAGCAATCTTGCTACAAATGATTGATTGCGTGTCCGCGGGTTCGACGGCCGACCTCGGCTATGCTTGGCCGGGATGCGGCTTCGACCCGGGCGCGCGAGTGTGATGCGGACGGGGCTCGGGTGCGTGCTGGGGTGCGTCCTCCTCGGGGGGTTGGGCGGGTCGACCGCGTGCTCCCGCAGTGACGCGTCGGGCCCACAGGGAGATTCCCGGCCGGAGGACGCGCAGGCCGTCGCGGCGGACCAACCCGCTCGGCTCGAGGATCTCGAGAGCCGGGCGTTCCCGCTTCTGGTGTGGTCGGCCCACCTCGTCGAGCAGGAGTACTTCGACAAGGCGCGCTTCGATCCCCCCGGGCAGCTCCTGGCGGCCTTGACGACGGTCGGGCTGCACACGCCCGAGTTCTTCGCCGAGCCCGACTCGGCGGGGGGAACGGTGCGCGTGCGGGTGCGGTCGGCCGAGGCGGCGTTCTCGATCGAGGGGCTCGAGACGCTGGGACACGCCGCCGATCGGCTGGAGGAGATCCTCGAGTTCACGCAAAGCGTGCTCGACCTGGAGACCGAGCCGCTGCACGAGCTCGAGTACGCAGCGATCAACGGCCTGTTCTCGCCGCTCGATCCCCACACCATCCTGCTGACGCCCGAGGAGCACAGCGACCTGGGGGTTCGCACCAAGGGCGAGTTCGGCGGGGTCGGCGCGCAGATCCGGTCCGAGGGCAAGCGCATCGTGATCGTCCGGACGCTGCCGGGCATGCCGGCGGAGAGGGCGGGTCTGCGCGCGGGCGACGTGCTGGTCAAGATCGGAGGCGAGCGAACCGTCAACATGTCGGCCCAGGAGGCGCAGCAGATCCTGCGCGGTCCGGTGGGGACGACCGTCACGGTGAGCGTTCGGCGGGGCGACGAGGTGTTGACGTTCGAGATCACGCGCGCGGTCATCCACGTCGACAGCGTGCGCTTTGCGATGCTCGACGATCGGATCGCCTACCTGCGCATCACGAACTTTCAGGAGAACACCGCGACGCAGGTGCGCGAGGCCATCGAATCGATGGGCGGGGGCACGGCGCTGGAGGGGCTGTTGCTCGATCTTCGGGGCAACTCGGGCGGCTTGCTGACCCAGGCCACGGCGGTCGTCGACGCCCTGGTCGATCGCGGCGAGCTGGTGATCGTGCGAAGCGCCTTGGGGCGCGAGGTCGAACCGGCGTCCGAAGGGACGCTGGTGCCCGCCGAGACGCCGGTCGTCGTGCTGGTCGACGAGCAGTCCGCCAGCGCGGCGGAGATCGTCGGCGGGGGGCTCAAGGGGTTGGGGCGTGCGGTCGTGCTGGGGCGCACGAGCTTCGGAAAGGGGTCGGTCCAGATGATCCGCCCCGCCAACCCCTACGGTCGCGAGCTGGCCCTCAAGCTGACGGTCGCCGAGTACCTGGTGGCCGGCGACCGCAAGATCCAAAGCCGCGGCGTGGTGCCCGACCTCGAGCTCTTGCCCGTCGACATCACCTCGATGAAGGGCATCGTGCGCTACTACGACCGCGAGCGCTTCGAGCGAGAGCGCGAGCGCTCGCGCACGGCCAACCTGCCGTCGGCCAAACACGAGCTCGCCGTCGCACCCGAGAGCCCGCCGGCGCGCGTGCGCTATCTGTGGGCGCCCGTGGGGACGCGATCGGCGGACGACGAGTTCGAGGAGCTGGCCGATCCGGAGGTGCGCCTGGCTCAGGAGGTCGCCAAGACGTTGCGCGGGGCGTCCGACCGCGCGGCGATGTTGCAGGCGGTGCGAGATGCCGCCACGCGGCTGGGGGCCGAGGAGGACGCGCGCATCGTGGCCGCGCTCGAAAAGACCGGGGTGCGCTGGGCGCGGGGGGAGGAGGCCGCCGAGCCGCCGCTGTCCATTCACGCCGAGCTGCTCGAGAACGGTCCGATCCGCGCCGGCGAGCCGTTCACGTTGCGCCTGAAGATCCACAATGCCGGCGAGGTCCCGGCGCACCGCATGCACGTGATCACCGATTGCGTGCACGACGAGCTGGACGGGATCGAGCTCCTGGTGGGGCGGGTCGATCCCGGGGAAGTCGCGGTCCGGGATCTTCGTCTGCACGTGATGCCGTGGCATTCGGACTTCATCGACGCGGTGGCGGTCGACCTGCACGTCGGCGAGCCGGACGACACGCCCGACGCCCGGGCCGAGACCATCTTCGAGATCGCCGGGGCTCCGCGGGCGTCGCTGTCGTACGACTACTGGCTGGTCGACGATCCGGTCCTGGCCGAGCGCGCGCCGGCACGCCCTCCCAGCGAGCCGATCCCCGGCGAGGCACCGTTTGCGGTGCGCGGCAACGGTGACGGCGTGCTGCAGCCGGGCGAACGGGTGCTGCTGGTCTTCGAAGCGCGCAACGACGGGCCGGGGACGAGCCCCGACGTGCGGGCGGTGCTGAAGAACGCCAGCGGTCGCCAGGGGCTGCTGGAGGAGGGACTGGTGCCGCTGGGCTCGCTGGCGCCGGGCAAGTCGGTGCGTGGCGCGTTCGGGATCACGATCTCCGACGAGGCCGATCCGGCGCTGCCCTTCGAGCTGGAGCTCGCGGTGGGAGACGCGGTCCTGCGCACGATGGCGCAAGACAAGCTGCGCTTTCGGATCGTCCCGCGCGACGCGGCGGTCGTGACCGCGGCGGGGGCCATCGAGGTGGGCGGGCCGGAGACGGTGCGGCTGTACGGAGGGGCGCATCCGTCCATGCCCGTCGTGCTGGAGGCACCGGTGGGCACCCGGTTGCGCACGGTGGGCACCGTCGACGGCTGGCACGTGGTGGAGGACCGGGCCAGCGCGCGCCGAGCCTATGTCCCCGCCGACGTGGAAGGCCTGCGGGTCGTGGAGGACCCGAAGGCACCGAGCTTCGCGGACACCAAGCCGCGGGTGGCGGTGCTGCCACCCACCATCGAGCTTCGCGAGTACACGAGGATGACGCCGGCGTCGGAAATCGAGCTGAGCGGGATCGTCACGCATCCCGACCGTGTGCGCGACGCGATGGTGATCGTGCGACCGCCCGGTCCGGCGCAGGTGGATCGCAAGGTCCATTATCAGGCCGCGCCGTCCGCCGATGCCGACACGCTGGAGTTCTCCGCCGCCGTTCCGTTGGAGCCCGGCGGCAACCGGGTCATCGTCATCGCGCGCGACGGTGCACAGGTGCAGCGACGTCTCGACCTGTGGATCTATCGCGAGACGTGAGGGCCGTCGTCGGGGGGCGTACGCGGGGGGACCTGGGCCCGGCTGGGCGTGCGGGGGTCGAAGGGGCGGACGCGGGCCACCCTTCCCGGCCACCAGCCGATCCCGAGGATCGCCTCCACGTCGGGGATGCCCGGCGAGGTGATCGGCGATCCGCCCCCGTACAGGTGCACCATGAAGCCGCTTCGGGTCTGGAAGCGAAAGCCGGCGCGAAGGGTGATCGGATCGGCGGCCGCGGGCTCGAGCCCCGTCGCGCCGTCGACCTCGAGCAGGGCGGCGACCTGCCGCCGCCGGTCGAGCGGGGCGCGAACGCCCGCGCGATAGGTGAAGGCGTGGCCGAGGACCACGTCGCCGAGGCGCTGCGTCGGTCGGGCCAAAAACCCCAGGTCGGTGTGGAAGGTGATGCCGCTGGCGAGGTGGTGCTCGGCGAGAAGCCCCGGGGCGTACGCCCAGGTCCCCGTCCCGGTGAGTGCCGCGGTGGAGCCGGTGGGCGCGTACGCGTCCATGCGCAGGCCGAGGCCGAAGCCCCGCGGCAAGCGGGGGAGCAAGCCGGCCTTGAGGCCGAAACGGAGGTCGCCGATGCCTCCGGGCTCGACGGGCACGGGCCCGCGATCGCCCGGTCGCGTGGCGCTCTGGTAGACGGTCAGCGGCAGCTCCATCGAGAGCTCGGTCCAGTTGAACAGGCCGAGCGCGCCCAGCAGCGACGCCGTCGTGCGGCGATCGATCGCCGGTCTCGGGGCCCCACCGTTGGGCAGCGTCTCCCCATGGCGGGCGACGAGGCTCGCCGACGGCGTCCAGGCCGGGAGCACGCGCGCCGATTCGGTGGCGACGAGGCCGTCGGGGCTGGCGGTCAGCCGAGGATGCTCGGCCGGGGCTGCCTGCGCCGATGCTGTCCACGAGGCGACGACCATGGCCGCGGCCACCGACAGGCGACGAGTCCCGTTGCGTGTCATCGAGACGAGTCATCGCGCCGCAGCCACGAAAGCTTGAGCCGCGGCCCGAAGCGGGACGCAACGCGAGCGCGCCGTGGCCCCGTCGCGCGGGGACCTGCGCTCGTCGCGGCTCATGGGGCAAGCGCCGTGGCCGGCACGATCCAGGGCGAGCGGCGGCTGCGCGAGCGCCCACGCTCGGGCATTCGCGGGTCGGAACCTTTGCCGACGCGCGAGGTCCCATGTTCGTGCGGCATGATATAGCGAGGCGAGCGTGAGCAAATCGAACGCAGACGATCCGGGCGAGCCGCCAGGCGGGGACGAAGGACCCGTCGAGCCCCGCGACCGCGAGGGGGTCGCCGGTCGGTCGGGTCAGGGTGAGGAGGACGACCTCGACCTCGACGACCTCGAGACGATGGGGGTCGACGGGGTCGTGGCGCGGCTTCGCGGGCCCGAGGTGGACGACGACGCGCTGTTCGAGCCGACCCCGACCCGGCGCACCCGCCCAGTGTGGGTGTCGCTGGGGGTGATCGGTTTCGCGGTGTACCTGCTCGCGAGCATGTACGCGGATTTTCGCTACTGGCTCGAGCCCGCCGAGCCGCTCGATCTGGGACACGCGTCCGCCTTCGTGCACGGCGGACGGGTCCCCGACGGCTATCACGACCGGCACGTGGTGCTGGAGGGTACGCCCGACGTCCAGCATGCCGCTCGGTTGACGACCAAGGAGCACTTCGTCGGCTACCTGCGGATCATGGAGGGCGGAGGCCAGCTCTTCGCCGCGATCCCGCGCAGCAAGGAAGAGCCGTTCACGAACACCTTCGAGGGGCGCTACGCGGGCCGCATGATTCGCCTGGATCGCGACCCCGCGTTCGAGTGGCTCGAGCAGTTCTACGCCATGGAGAAGGTGGTTCGGACCGTGGACGCGACGCCGGCGGCTCTGGCCGCGGGGCTGCGCGCGCGTTCGGACGATGGTTTGGTGGTCGACAGCGAGGAGGGGCCGCTCGCGCTGGCCTCGTCCGAGCACGTGCGCGTGGTGGTGTCGCAGCCGGCGGTGAAGGTGCAGCTCGGCACCGACTCGGTCGACGCGGAGGCAGCCGAGCGCCTGGTGGCGTCGCTCGGCCGTCCCTATCGGGCGGACAAGGGGACGCCGGCGTTCCACGCCTTCGTGGTGGGGGCGACAGCCCAGGAGCGCGACGCGATCGCCGAGCGTCTCGCGGCGGGCCTCGACAGCCCCGACAACACGGCCGATCCGCGGCAAGGCGTCGCGGTGTTTCCCCTCACCACGACGTACGTCGTTCCGGTCGGGGACCTGGCGATCGAGGGCGACGCGTTGGTGTTCCCCTACGAGGGCACCGGGACGAGCCCGGGCTGGGTGATCCGCGGCGACGCGCTCGAGGAGCGCGCGCTCGAGCAAGGGCGTCTGCGCGTGGACCTGTCGTCGGTGCACGCGGTCCGGCTCGAGAAGCGCATCGTGGTCGATCCCGCGGGCTACCTGATCCTGGTGGGCGCGGATCCGGCCTCCGAGCGCATGACGGCGATCCTGTGGCTGGTCGTCCTGGGGATCGCGCTGGCCAACGCCGCGGGCCTGGTGCTCGCCTTGCGACGGCGCGCCCGATAGCGCGGCCCGGTACCGTCGCGTGGGCCCCCTGCGCGGCGCTCGCGCTTCGGCGCTGGGGAACCGACGCGAACGTGGTGCCGGGTACGTGTCCGGAGGGTTCGACGCCTGGGCGAACCCCGGCCCGGGCTCCCGGGTCGACCACAAACGTGCAGAAACCGGCCGCGTTGCGCTACGGTGAGCACACGTGGCCTCGCGCAGACCCGGGGGCCACCGACACGATCCTCCGAGCGCCATGGCATCCCGACGCCAAAGCATGACGCTGCAATTTTTCGGCGCAGGTGCAGCGTTCTCCCGCCGGTATGGGACCACGTGCTCGGGGTTGACGCTGCGCACCGGCGAGCGCTGGCTCATCGACTGCGGCCGGCAGGCGCCCGATCAGCTCCACGCGGCCGGTGTGTCCTGGCACGAGATCCGCGGGCAGATCGTGACGCACGTGCACGGGGACCACGTGTTCGGGCTCGAGGACTTCGCGTTCTCCCGGTACTTCCACACCGACAAGGGCGTGGCCGCGATTCGCGATGGCGGGCCGCGGCCGCTGTTCGTCTCGCACAGCGCCGTGCGGGAGGAGGTGTGGCAGACGCTGGCGCCGGCGCTGCACTACGTGCCTACGCCACGGGGGCAGAACACCGGGACGTTCGAGACCTACTTCGAGGTGGTCCAGCCCTGCGGGGCCGAGCCACCCGGCGCCGGACCGTGGCCGCACGCGGAGCGGTTCGAGGCCGACGGGCTGCAGATCGTGACGCGGGAGACGGTCCACGTTCCGGGCAAGCCGTCGACCTCGCTGGAGATCTCGCTGGGCGATGGTCGGCTCGCCTGGTGGAGCGGCGACAGCACCGTCGATGCGGAGCTGCTGCAGTCGCTCGAGCCGCGCACGACGGTGTTTTTTCACGACTGCACCTTCACCGAGTACCCCGGCCAGGTGCACGGGTCGTTCCAGCTCCTGGAGAAGCTACCCGACCCGCTGCGGCGGAAGATGGTGCTGATGCACCACGAAGACGACCTCGAGAATCACCGGGCGCGGGCCGAGGCGCTGGGGTTCCGCATCGCGCTTCCCGGCCACGTCTACGATCTCGACTCGGGCCAGCGCGTGGGCTGAGCGATCGCGCGATCGCTCCGGACGCGGGGCGCCGTCACCCCAGGCGGGGGAGGAGCTCGACGAGGTTGCACGGGCGATGGCGGGCGTCGAGCTGGGCGAGGAGGATCTTGTCCATGGCGGTCTTCACCGCGTTGGTGGAGCCCGGGAGCACGAACACGTAGGTGGTGCCACACAGGGCGCCTTCGGCCCGGCTCTGGATGGTCGAGGTGCCGATCTCGGCATAGCTGAGCCAGCGAAACAGCTCGCCGAATCCGGGGATCGGTTTGGTGACCAACGGCGCGAGGGCTTCGGGGGTGACGTCGCGGCTCGTCAACCCCGTGCCGCCCGTCGAGATGACGACCTGCACTTGGGGGTCGGCCACGAGCTGCTCGAAGGCGGTGCGGATCTTCGTGAGCTCGTCGGGGACGATGAGCCGCCGGATCACGACGTGGCCGGCGGTCTGCAGACGTTCGACGATCGCGGCGCCGGAGGTGTCGGTCGCCTCGGTGCGCGTATCGGAGATGGTGACCACGGCCACCCGGACCGGTACGAACGCGCGCTGGTGGGCCTCGGACATGAGGCGAGCCTACCCGCTTCGATGCGGCGCTGTCCGACCGGCGTGCGGCCTTCGGGGCGAGGGCCGAACGTCAGCGCCCCGGAGGCAGCATGTTTCGTCGTCCGGCTCGATCCTCGGTCTCCATGAGGGCGTGCGCGGCCACGGCGTGCGCCGAGGCGGTGGCCGTGCGCAGCTTGAGCCAGCTTCGCCCGATGAGCAGCGCACCGACCAGGCCGACGCCCATGCCGCCGAGCCACAACGTCGTGGCGCCGAAGAGCCAGCCGAGCGCGACGAGGGTGGCCGTGATCCCGACCACGCCGGTGGTGGCCAGGGCCTGGGTGCCCTTGCCCTGGGAGGGATCGATGTCGACGCGCACCAGCGCTCCGCCTCCGCCGTCGGGCGATGCGCGCATCCGGTAGGTGAGGCCGGCGTCCTCGTCGACGATGTCGGCCTCGCCGTCTCCCTGGGCGTGGCCGCGCCGACCGATCTGGCGCTCGATGGACTGGCGAACGGACGCCAGCGCATCGCGGGGCGGCATCGCGAAGCGAGCCTCGACGTGGCTGACGGTCATGCCCCGTGCCGGTGGGCTCATCAGCGCGCCGACACCCGGAGGGCGCTCGCCCGAAATCCCCTGGCGCTCGGCGAGGGCGAGCCGGAGCTCGTGGGGCGAGATCCCGGCCTCGGCCGCCGCTTCCCGCAGTTCCTCGTCGCTGAGGTTCGCGCTCATGGACGCCGTCGGAGCCTACCCCACTTTCGTCGGACCGGGACCCCCGCCTGCGCGCAACCGGGCCGGATGGCCCGCCGAGCCGCGCTCAAGTCTGGGGCAGGCCCGACGGTTCTTCGGGGCCGCACACGCGGTTGCGACCCCCGCGCTTGGCCCTATAGAGATTGCGATCGGCGTCCTCCACCAGGTCGGCGGACGCTCGATGCTTGTCGGGGTCGTAGCCCGCGACGCCGAAGGACATCGTCACGGGCAAAGTTTCGCCACCGTACACGAAGCGGGTCTGCTCGATGAGCCCACGCATGCGCTCGGCCAGGGCGATCGCCTCGGGCACCGCACAGTCGCGCATGATGATCGCGAACTCCTCGCCGCCGACGCGACAAAAGGCATCCTCTGCGCGCAGCGAGCCCATGATGGTGGACGCCAGGCGCTGCAGCACGTGGTCGCCCGCGGGGTGACCGTGCGTGTCGTTGAGCGTCTTGAAGTGATCGACGTCCATCATCACCAGCGACAGCGCCAGCTTGTGGCGTGCGGCGTGGCGAAAGTCCTTCTCGAGCTGCTCGCTGAAGAACCGCTTGTTGTAGGCCTGCGTGAGCGGGTCTCGCGTGGCCGACTCGTAGAGCTGCTGCTGGAACTGCTCCTCGAGCGAGTCCTGGTAGCTGAACTTGAGGATCGTCACCGAGCCGACCTGGATGCGGTCGCCGTCGCTGAGCTCGTACTGGGAGATGCGCGTGCCGTTGACGTAGGTGCCGTTGGTGGAGCCGAGGTCCTCGAGGGTCACCGTGCCGTCTTCGTCGCGCTTCATCACCGCGTGCAGGCGCGACACGCCCTCGTCCTCCAGGCGGATGTCGGCGTCCAAGGAGCGGCCGAGCTTGACCTCGCCGACGGGCACTTTGAACATCTTGCCGACCGACCGCCCCGACAACACGATCAGATAGGCGTGTAGATCGCTCGAGTCCCACCCGGCACCGGGCTGGCGGCGGCGGATGACCGTCTGCTCCTCGTTCACCCTCGACGCATCCTAGCCTGCATTGCGCACCGGAGAAAACGCGACCCGCAGCCGCGCGGGTGGGCAAGCCGATTCGGTTGGGACCGCGGGTGGTGCCGGCGTGTAGGCCCGCGCTCGGTGGCGCGGCGTCTCGGGGCGCCGTCGAGCGGGAGGCGGGGACGAAATCGCGAGAGGCCGGGCCCGCCGAGCCGGCCGCGGCCAGTGCGCTCGCGCTGGATCGAACGGCGCCCGATCGTTCACGGGTCGCCGAGCCCGACGCCCACCGAGGACGACCGACATTGCGCCGGACGTGCCCGGCCCGACGCCGACCTCGTGTGTCGGCGGCGTGACTCGAACGGCCGAGCACGGGCAGTCGCGGGGGGCAAAAGGCGTGGTATACGGCGCGATGTGGGCGACTGGCAAATCGAGTCGCACCTGCAGGCGCTCGCCCACCGCGGAGTCGTCGTCGTCGACCCGCGTCAAACGTGGGTGGGTCCGGAGGTCGCACCCGAGCGGGTGAGCGCGGGCGCGGTCTTGCACCCGGGCACGCGGCTGTCGGGCGCGACGACGTACGTCGCACCGAACGCGGTGATCGGGCGGGAGGGTCCGGCCACGGTGGTGGACACGTTCGTGGGAGCCGGTTGCGAGATCGCGAGCGGCTACGTCGAAGGGGCGGTGCTGCTGGACGGGGCGCGCCTGGGTGGCAACGCGCACGTGCGTGCGGGCACGTTGCTGGAGGAGCAGGCCTCGACGGCACACTGCGTCGGTCTCAAGCACACCATCTTGATGTCGTTCGTCACCCTCGGTTCGTTGATCAACTTCTGTGACGTGCTGATGTCGGGGGGGACGTCGCGACGCGATCACTCGGAAGTGGGGTCGGGGTTCATTCACTTCAACTTCACGCCGTGGGGGCGTTCGGGGGACAAGGCCACGCCTTCGCTGGTGGGCGACGTGGTGCGGGGCGTGTTTCTCCGCCAGCCGCGGATCTTCCTCGGCGGTAGCGGCGGGTTGGTGGGCCCGGGTCAGGTGGGGTTCGGGGCCATCACGGCGGCGGGACAGGTGGTGCGGGACCCGGTCCCGGCCGGGCGATTGGTCGCGGTGCCGCCCCCGGCCCGTGATCGCCCGGTGACCCCGGGGCACCTCGACCGCGCCGAGCCTCGCACGACGCGAAACCTGGCCTACCTGGGGCAGCTCGTGGCGCTTCGTACCTGGTACGAACGGGTCAGGTGGGCGCGGATCCCCGACGATCCCGCGCTGGAGCACGTGCGGGTCGGGGTGGCGGCGGCGCGTCGCGTGATCGACCTTTGCATCGCCGAGCGGGTGGAGCGACTCCGCGCATTCCTGGAGGAACGCGGTTTGCCCCCTCCTAGGGTGCGACTGGAGGTGGATTCCCCCTGTCCGTTGCCGGCGGCGCCGACGATGCCGTACGTCGACCACCTTTCGTGGGTTCGGGCTTTGGACGACGACGCCGTCCGGGCGGGACAAGCCTGGCTGGAGCAGGTCGCGGCGCAGGCGGTGCAGGGGCCCTGACGGGGCGACGAGCGGCTCGTACGTCGCGTGGACGCGGGCGCGTCGGGTTGCTGCGGGGGGTCTTGTCGTTATATACCGCGGAGGGCGTCCGCTGCGGCGGAGGCGTTGACGCGAACACTCCCGTGAGCTCGAAAGACCGCCGCGACGAATCGATACGAGACGAGGACACGAACATGAAACTGTGGCAGGCACTTTTGGTGACCGGCGCCCTCCTCTCCACGGGCTGCCCGGGGGACGACAGCGCGGCAACCCTCAACAAGGGCGAGGTGGACGAGAGCGCTCTGGTCGCGGGCCGGACCGTGAGGATCAGCGGCGCCACCGGAACGGTGATCGTGCCCTTCAGCGTGCCCGTGCCGCAGGTGCCGGACGCGGACTTCGAGGACGAGATGGACGGCGCGGTCTCGTTGCAGGTTCGCAGCCCCCGCTCGGGCGCGACCGCGGAGCTGATCGCGGGGACCCTCGTCAGTTCGAATCCGTCGGCGCCCGGTGAGTACACCTGGGAGCTCAACGCGGACCGCGACGAGGCGACGATGACGTTCTTCAACGAGACGCCGGGCGGGCTCACCCTCCAGCCGGGTCTGAGCTACGACGTGCAGCTTTCGGTCTCGACGAACATGTACATCGAGAACGTGTCGCCGATTTCGTTCCAGGCGCACGTCAACTGACCGATTCGACGGGGTCGATGAAGACGGAGGAGCGGCGCATGGTTCGTCGCTCTTTCTCTTTGGTCGGTCGTCTGGCCGTCGGGGTGGTGTGTGGGCTGAGTCCGCGGAGCGCGATCGCGGCGACGGCCCCCGGCGACCCCGAGGCGCAGACGAGTCCTTCGCCCAAGGCGAGACCGCGCGTCGATGGGGCGCCGCGGGTCGTCCCCGACCTGGGCATCGTCCGCTATGCGGATCCGGCCGAGCGTCGGGCGGCGTGGCTGGGGTTCGATCTCGCCGCATCGGTGGTGCCGCGACAGCTCGGGCTGTTCGACCGGACCGTGTGGCTGGTGAGGGGGACGCCCGCGTGGGCGCTCGCGTTGACGCCGTGGCTGGCCGTCGGCGGCCGGCACGGGTTGGCGTGGTACGACGCCGGCAATGCGCGCAGCCGCATCCACGAGCACCAGCTCGAGTTGTCGGGGCAGCCCGCGTTTCGGCGCGCGTCGATCCAGGATCGCCTGGCGATCGGGGTGGAGACGCACAACTTCACGCTTTTGCGGGTGGGAGGCGTCGATTTCAAGATCGCGGGAATCAAGGACGTGGTGGCGACGCTCGGCTACGGGATGGATCACGAGCTCGCGCGCCGGTGGACGCTCGGATGGCAGCTCCAGCTCCGTCACGTGTGGGTGTTCCTCGACACCCAGCGACAGGCACGACTGAGCGTGCGCGTGGCGTTCCTGCCCCGACCGGGGCACCGCTTGGCGTTGGAGGCCATCGGCTTTCTCGTGCATCGCGACGAGGATCAAGCCGGTGAGCCTCTCCCGCGCACGGGTCTGTATGGTCAGATCGCGCTCGACTACACCTGGATGTCTCGGCACAACGTGGGCCTGACGGTTCGCCCGCGGTTCGCCTCGTCGTTCCTCAGCGGCGAGGCGCCGGTGTACGAGATCCGCGAAGAGGCGCTCGACAACATGTACGCCGACATCCTCGTCGGTTTTCGAGCGGTCTGGCGCTGAGCTCGGCGGGCGCCTCGGTCACGCGGCCGGCTCGATCGTGGGGTAGGGGCGGCCTTCGGGGGTGGGGCGGTGCAGGTCGCTGCCGACCTCATCGATCCAGCCGCGCTCGAGGAGCAGGTCGAGGAAGCGGCCGCGGGGGCCGTGGCCGGGGAGGTTGGCCTTGCCGACCGTGCGGTTGACCTGGAAGCGGACGCCGGCCGAGCGGAGGTCTTCGCACAACTCGAGGCCGTCGTCGGTCCGCAGGTAGCGGTAGCGCTCGACGTGGGCCATCAGCGGCGTGTAGCCACGCTCGGTCAGGGCGTAGACGACGTCCATGAGCGGGGCGGGCGGGTGATCGCCGGTGTGCGTCTCGAACAGGACGTATCGCTCGGGGCCGAAGCTCACCACGCGATCGCGCCGTACTCGCTCGAGGAGCGAATCGTCGAGGTAGTGCTCGGCGCCGAGTTCGAGCTCGACGCCGATGCGGGCGTCCTCGGCCGCGCGGCACAGGGGCTCGAAGGCGCGTGCGAGGTCGTCGGGCTCGTTGGGAAAGCGGCCCGGGTAGATGTGCGAGGTGGCGACGACACGCTGCGCACCGGCGTCGGCGAGCAGCCGGAGCATGTCCAGCGACTCTTCGAGGCTGCGGCTGCCGTCGTCCACGCCCGGAATGACGTGGGTGTGGCAGTCCCGTGCTCGCAGAGCAATGCCCGCCGCTGCGTCCTTGCCCCGGAGCTTCCGCAACCAACCCAGCATGGGTCCGGGGTGGTTATACGGCTGGTCTTTGGTCTCGTCGAGGGGGCGCGGACCCGCCCGGAGCGTCGTGACCCGTCGATGCTGCGCGAGGCCACGGCGCGCGCGTCACCGCGTCGCCTGGTTCACCACGTTGGTCGTTCCCTGGGCGGCGATGCCGAGGTTCTGCGCGCCCAGCAGGAACGGCAGGATCTGCTGCATGTAGCGGCTGGCGGTGGCCAGGCCCGTGGGGGCCACCACGACGCGGTCTCCGGGGCGCAGAAGCACGCGGTCGTCCACCAGGATCGCCTTGTCGAGGTCGATGCGGTAGACGACCGGCTTGGCGTATCCACCGCGGATGATGGCGATCTCACGACGCGCGTGGGCCGGCCTGGGTCCACCCGCCGTGGCCAGCGCTTCGGCGAGCGTGATGCGGCCGTTGGTGATCGGGACCACCGTGGGCTCGAGCACCTCGCCGAGGACGTAGACCTTCTGGTCCGAGACGTCGGGGACGAAGATGATGTCTCCCGCGCGCATGTAGATGTTGCGCGAGATGTCGCCGTTGCGGACGACCTCGGCGATGTCGATCGGGAGGACCTGACCGTTGCGCACGACGACGGCCCCCTCGAGATTGCCGGTGCGAGGGACGCCGCCGGCCAGGCT
>CAZYSW010000097.1:0-15023 GCA_964650105.1 uncultured Nannocystaceae bacterium | reverse complement strand
TCCCCGAGGTCACGGAGTTGATGTGGCTGCTCTCCTGCGTCACCGGCATGGGGCTCCTCAAGCGCGCCCACAGCTACAAGGACAAGGTCGCCAAGGGCATCGAGCCCAACATGGGCCTGTTCAACTATCCCATCCTGATGGCGGCCGACATCCTGGTGTACGGTGCGTCGTTGGTGCCGGTGGGCAAGGACCAGGTTCAGCACGTCGAGATGACCCAGGACATGGCGACGTACTTCAACCAGGCGTTCTCCCCCCGCGAGGGCGTCCTTCGGCGCCCCGAGTGGATGCTGTCTCCGACTCCGTACGTGCCCGGCATCGACGGAGACAAGATGAGCAAGAGCTACGGAAACACCATCCCGATCTTCGCCGAGGGCAAGGCGCTCAAGAAGCTGGTGGCGAAGATCGTGACCGACTCCACGCCGCTGGGGCAGCCGCTTCGCGTCGAAGGGGACAACGTCCTGGCTCTGATGCGGCTGTTCGGCACCGACGAGGAGATCGCGGAGGTCGAAGGGTGGTATCGCACCGGTCGCCGCGGTGACGAGCCGTTCGGCTACGGACACGCCAAGCAGCTCCTCGCCGCCAAGATCGAGGAGCACTTCGCCGAGGCTCGCGCCCGCCGAAAGGCCCTGCTCGAGGACCCTTCGAAGGTGGAGGACGCCCTGCGACGGTCGGCCGAAAAGGCGCGCGCGCTGGCCAGCACGACGCTCGAGCGCTGCCGCAAGGCGTGTGGGCTCCGGTGAGCGTACGGATCGTCTCCGTCTGCGAAGCCACGACTCCGGCGGAGCTCGAGCCGCTGGCCCGCGCGGTGTTCGGGGAGGGCGATCGCCCCGCGGGTTGGTTTCGTCGCAAGGTCCACCGCGAATGCGTGCAGGCGGGGCTGTCCAAGCTCGCGGTCACCGACGACTTCCCCCCCCGAGACCCCCGGAGCTGGGTGGGCTACGCCCTGGTGGGCACGCCGGCGAGCCTGGACCGGTCCGTACGCACCGCGGGGATCGGGGTGCGCGAGACCTGGCGAGGCCGGGGCCTCGGTCGGCGGTTGATCGAGGCGGCCATCGACGAGGCCCGACGCAGCGGCTTCCGGGCGATGCTCACCCCCTCCACCTTGCCCCTGGTGTCCTTCTACGAGGGCCTCGGCTTCCGACCCGGTCGAGAGCACGTGACCCTGCTGGGGTTCGGACACGGGCGATCGGGCGATCTTGCGCCCTCCGGGTCCACGGCGCCCGAACGTTGGCCCCCGCCCCAGCCGTGGGACCCTCCGCGCACGGGACGAACGCGGTGGACGCCGTGGCAAGGTTGGTTGCGGGAGGCGTGGGAGCGAACCGATCCCGGTTTGCGACACACGTTCGCGCCCGAAGGCGTGCGCCTGCACGTGTCACGGGAGGGGCGAGCCCTGGTGATCCACCGCGTGCTCGCTTCGCCCCGGCTGCGCGCGGCCGGGATCGCCGAACGCTTGCACCGCTTCTGCGCATGGGCGCCCGAGGGAACACCCGTGGTTCTGGTGTCGGTCGACGCAGTGAGTTCGATCACCGACGAGCTCTCGGCGCGGGGTTGGAACGCGGTCCAACGCTCTCGGCTCATGGAGCGACCGCTCGCGGCCGATCGCGCGGATGCGGCCCGACCGGGCGCAGGTGCGATCCCGACGCTTTACAAGTCCTCCCATCGCCCCGATGATGCCTCGCATCATGCGGTGGAAGAACTTCGAGGGAATGGCTTTGTGGGGCGTGCTCGCGTTGGTGCCGGTCGGCTGCGGCGGGGACGACAGTCCGAGCAGCGGCGAAACCGACACCGAAGGTGCGGATGAATCGACCGGCGGCCAAACGAGCAACGCCAGCAACACGAACACCAGCGCCGGGTCCGCCGACTCCGGCACGAGCACCACGACCTCGGCCGGCTCGACCACCAACGACGACGGTAGCTTCATCAACGACGACGGCGACACCGGCGAGCCCACCCCGCAACCCAACGGGGCGCAGTGCACCAGCAACGACGGATGCACGTCCGGCTTCTGTTACACCGTCCCGATGCTCGGTGGTGTGTGCTCGGAGTGCCTGATGGACTCCGATTGCGGTTCCGGCACCTGCTCGCTCGACATCAACATGGGCTATGCGGTGTGCACCGACGGATCGCTCGGCAAGATGTGTGATTCCGACGATGGCTGCATGGGCGACCTCGTCTGCGCCCAGCTCATCGACACCGGCGGCTTCTTCCCCGCGAACTTCTGCTCGGAGTGCAACGCCGACGCCGATTGCGAACAGGGGCAGTTCTGCTCGCCGCACTACGATGCCTCCGGCTTCACGGGGCACCTGCGGTGCGTCGACCCCGGCAGCGTGCCCGATGGCGAGGGCTGCCCCATCGAAAACGGGACGGGCAACGGCGAGGTCTGCGAGCACGGCCACTGCGGCATCCACCCCGTCTGAGTGAACCCTGCACTCCACGGCCACTGCGGCGTCGCCGACGTGTTCATGGGCTTCGTGCAGCTCGGCGTGTGCGGCGAGTGCTCCACCGACGACGACTGTCCCGACAACGGCACCTGCGAGCCGGCGTCGGTCAGCCAGACGGATCTGCAGGGCGCGACCTGCAGCAACTGAAGCCGGATCTCGGACCCGGGATCGGAGGGGCCCGCGGGCGCATCGTGCCGTCCCGAGAGCCGTCGTGGTCGCCGCGTGCCGTGCTCGCAGGCGCGTGCGGGGCCTGCGGCGGCCGATGCCTGCCCGCCGGGCGGGGACGCTGTAGGATGGCCGCCGTGCGCCGCCCCGAGCTCCTCCTCCTCGCCCTGCTCTTTTCGGTGATCGCCTGCGAGAAAGGTGCGACCGAAGGCACGCCCGACGGTGCGCCGGCATCCTCGTCCCAGCAGGCCCGACCAAACACGACCAAGTCCGCCAAACCGCCCGTGCGCACGGCGAGCGACGACCCCCACGCCCGTCCTCACGGGGCGCCGCCCTCCGAGCCCGCCAAGGGACCACCGCGCGACGTCACACCGAGCGGCAAGACGACGGAGGTCGCCGTCGGTGAGATGAAGATCCAGGTCCCCGAGGAGTGGGAGGTCCGACCGCCCTCGAGCGACATGCGATTGGCCGAGCTGGTGATCCCCGGCCCCGGCGGCGACGCCGAGCTCGCGGTGTTCCGCTTCCCCGGCGGCGCCGGCGGCGTTCAAGCCAACATCGACCGCTGGAAGGGCCAGTTTCAGCCCCCCGAAGGCAAGAGCATCGACGACGTCACCGAGGTCACCCAAACCCAGGTCGGCGACGCGAAGATCACCTTGGTGGACGTCTCGGGCCGCTTCGTCGCCCCCGTCCGCCCCGGCGCCGCCGAAACGCTCGACGAACCCGACTACCGGATGCTCGCCGCCATCGTCGAGGGCAAGGGCGACCCCTTCTTCTTCAAGGCCACCGGCCCCGCCAAGACCCTCGCGTTGTGGTCCGAAGCCTACGAAAAGATGTTCGAAACCATCACCTTCCCGTAATCCCCCTCGACCCGGAACCGGACTCCGGAGCCGGGAGCCGGGCGCCGGGAGCCGGGGCGTCGGCGCCGTCCTGCCGGCGCCGATTCGGACAGCGTTCTCGCCTCAGGGACGGGGGAAGGGGCCGTAGCTGAAGAGGTCTTCGGGGGTGACCTCGCGGATTTCGGCGATGCGCTCGAGCTGTTCGAGGCCGACCCGACTGCGGTCTCCGACGATGGCGATGATGACCGGCGCGTCCACGAACCGCTTCACGAACGTCTCGACGACGTCGACCTCGGTGGCGAGGACCGATGCCCACTCCCACGGGCGCGGATCCTCCTTCTCCCCCAACTCGTTCCAGCTCAGGACCCAGTGCGTGATCCATCGGGGATCGATGCGGGTGGCCCGGTATTCCTGATCGAGCGACACCTTGGCGCCCACCAGGCGGTCCGGCTGTACCTCGCCGTTGCGCAGCAAGCCCAAAAATGTCTCGATGGCCACCGGTGTCTTGTCGGCCTGGGTGCTCAGAAACCCGAGCAAGCCCGTCTCGTCACTCGTGCGCCGCCCGCTGTCGTACCGAGCGGAGGCCGTGTACGCCAGCCCCCGCGATTCGCGAAGCTCCTGGAACACCAGCGCGCTCATGTTCCCGCTCAAGTATTCGCTGACGAGCCTCGCGACCGGGCGCTCCTCTCGCGGCAGCTTCCCCTGTGGGATCACCAGCCGCACGTTCGCCTTGGCACCGTCTTTGTGCAGGAAGAAGACGGTCGACCTCTTCACCGGACGATAGCGGCGGACCCACACCTCGCCCGTCTTCTTGTGCTTCTTGCCGCGGGCGACCACCGAAGCGACCTCCTCTGCCCGGCGGGGTCCGAAGTACAGCGTGTCGTGCTCCCAGTCCATGACGGTGGTGATGAGGTTGCGGATGGCCTTCGCATCGGCCTTGCGGAGCTGTGCGTTGGACGGATGCTTCAGCCACGCGCTCTCCTTTCCGTACTTGGCGTACAAGTCCAGCGCGCCGGTCAAGATCCGGTCTTCCTCCAGGTGGTCGCGCCGCCGCGTCAGCGTGCTCTCGTAGTGGCGATCGAGGAGATCGGAATCGAACCGCGGATCGGCCAACCAGCGATCCACCAGCGCCAGAGTCTCCTCCAGCTTGGCGTCCAACCCCGAGATCTCGATGGAGCTGTACTCGGCGTCGCAGCTCGTGCTCACCGACGAGCCCAGGGCATAGAGCTGCTTTTGCAGGGCTTCGGCCGATGCGTCGCCGCTCCCCGAGAGCTCGAACAAATCCAGCGCGTAGCACAAAAGCGGCGCCTTTCGGTATCCCCGTCGGAACCGATACTCCAGTGAGAACAGATCGTTGCGCTCGTTCACCGCCGCGACGAGATCCCCCGCCGGGAGGGGACGATGGACGTAGTGCTTGCCCTTCTCCGCCTCCTCGGGCTCGAGCTGCGCGACGGGCATGCGCTCGATCTCTTGCGCGAAGGCGCTCTTGCGGCTGGCGTCGATCTCCACCGGCGTGATCTCGGGCTTTTCGAGCTTGGGGATCTCCGGCTTGCCCTTGCGCTTGATCACCACGACGCGATCGTCCCCGAGATACCGGTTGGCCACCCGGATCACGTCCTCCCGGGTGACTTGCTGGAAGCGGCGATCACCCTCCAGCACCGCCTCCCAAGGCATGCGAGCGATGAACGCGTCCATCATCTTGCTCGCGCGCGCGAACGGAAACTCGAGCTCCAGCTTCTGGCGGACGCTCTCCTGAAGCTTGACCGCCTCCACGTCGGCCTCGGTGAACTCGCCCTTCTTGAGTTTCTGCACCACCTCCATGAGGAGCGCCTCCAGCTCCTCGGGCGTCTGATCGTGCCTGGCGCGGGCACGGACCAGGAAGTAGCCCGCCTCCACGAGCGAGCCGTGGTACGAGCCCGCCTCGGGGACGCGCTGCGTGAGCTCCAGCTCCACGTTGAGCAGACCCACCTTCGCATCGTCTAGGACCCGATCCATGACCGCGAGCACCGGAACGTCCTCGTGCGCCTGTGGGACGGTGTGCCACGCGATGCTGATCCCCTCCTCGCCCTCGGCCACTACCTCGGTGCCCGGGCGCCCCTTCGGCGGCGAGAGCTCCCCCGGGGTCGGGGGGCCGAGCCGCCGCGGGCGCAGCCGCGAGAAGGTCTTTTCCAGGACGGGGAGCGCCGTTTCGGGGTCGACGTCGCCCGCGAGCACGATCGCCATGTTGTTCGGCGCGTACCAGCGGTCGAAGTAGTCGACCATGTCCTGGTAGGCCGGCGTCTTGAGGTGCTCCACCGACCCGATCGTGGTCTGCGTCCCGTAGGGATGGCGAGGAAACAGCGTCCGATACAGCGCCTCGTTCACCCGGCGGTAGGGGTTGTCGAGCGAGAGGTTCTTCTCCTCGTAGACCGCCTCGAGCTCGGGCAAGAACAGTCGGAAGACGGGATCGGCGAAGCGTTCCGCTTCCACGATGGCCCAGGCGTCCAACCGGTTCGAAGGGATGTCGCCGATGTAGACCGTCTGCTCGAAGCTGGTGAACGCGTTGGTTCCCTCCACCCCCATCGCGGCGTACATGCGGTCGAGCTCGTTGGGCACCGCGTACTTGGCGATCTCCTGCGTCTCGCGGTCGATCTCCTTCAAGATGCTCTTGCGTCGATCCGGGTCGGCCTCGCGCAGCTCTGCGTACAGCTCGCGGACCCGCTCGACATGCGGCGCCTCCGCGTCGACGTCCAGCGTCCCGTAGTCGTCGGTCCCCTTGAAGAGCATGTGCTCAAGGTAGTGGGCCAGCCCGGTGGAGTCCGGGGGATCGTGGCGGCTCCCGGCCCGCACTCCGATCCACCCCACGAAGCGGGGCTTTTGCCGATCGGTGCTGATGTACACGGTCATCCCGTTGCTGAGCCGGTGAACGGTGACCGCCATGGGGTCCGACGGGATCGGCTCCTCCAGGGTGGGCGGGAGGTCGGACGCCGCGAGGATCGCCTCGACGCTCTCGGCCTTCGCCGTCGCGTCCCCGCCTTCCCCCTGGTGCATGGGCGGCCGGGCGTCGAGCCGCGCCTTGCAGCCGATCGACGCGGGCGCCAACCCCAGACCGACGACCATCCCCAACCACAGCGCGCTTCGTGGGTGCATGTCGCCCACCGATAGCAAGCCGACCTTCGGCGCGCAACGCCGCGGCCGACGGCCGCCGAGGGCCTCGGCGCCGGCGGGCCCTGGTTCCCGGGCCGAACGCCGAGCCGTCCGACTACTTGATGCCGAGCTCCACGTAGGGGTCGAGGATCTCCGCCGTGCCGGTGCTCACAAAAGAGTCCAGGAAGTGCAGAGCCTGGGTGGACCCCACCTCGGAACGGGCGATGTTTCCGTGGGTCGCCGCCTCACCGTCCTCGACGATGTCGAACTGGAACACGCCGGCGGTCTGTCCACGACCGACGTTGTCGTGCGTGGGAAGCTCGGGCTCTTCGGCGATGACGCCGATCTTCCGCAGCACCGGTCCGACGTGTGGAACACCGAGGGCGCTGGCCAAGAACGCATTGGCCGTGTTGGGCACCGTGTCGTCGTCGAGGACCATCTGCATCAGAAGTTGCGGGCCACGGTCACCGAATCCCTCGAGCCGCTGCTGCACCACGTGAGGCGCGTATACGCCGGCATCACCTCGGTCGACGACCGATTGAAGAACCGGGAAGAAGCGCGCGATCTCGCCGTCGGTGGCCATCGAGGCGAAGATGTCCACGACGATGGCGAACTGCTCGCCCTCGGCGACGATTCCGGTGACGCGAGCCCCGGGGACGATGAGGATGGCCGTCCGAAACTCCGGCGCGAGGGCCAAGAGCTCCGGCCCCATGATCCCGCCCAGGCTCACGCCGAGGTAGTGCAACCGCTGGCCATCGAGGTCGACGCTCCGATCTCCGTCGAGGTCCACACCCGAAAGCAGCATCTGCACGAGCTGCAGACGATCGTAGGTCCCCTGCCGAAAATTGTCGCGGAGCTGCAGCGCATTCATCGGGTTCGACAGGTCCAGCGAGAGCCCGAAGAACTGGATCACCCCGCCGGAGTCCGGGTGCGCCCCGTGCTTGGGAGCGTCGATGGCGACGGTGGCGAAGCCCAGAGGTGCGGCGAGCTCGGCCAACGCCTCCGCCTGGTAGCGGTCGCCGGTCAGGCCGTGGCCGTACACCAGGACGGGATGGGGTGCAGCTCCGGTCTTCGGCAGGTAGGCGACCATCGGCAGCACGTAGCTGCCCTGAACGGACAGGTCTTCGGCCAGCGCCTCGTCGGCCGTCGTGTAGTCCATCGCCTCGAACGAACCCTCGCACACCAAGAAGGCGCCTTCGGGGTCGGGATCGGTGCACGGTGTCTCGTCCGGCACGTAGGTGGGCGGCGCGGTCGCAGCGATCTCTTGGGCGATGAACATGCTGTCGTCGACCGTGGTTTGCGTCGTGAACACCAGCCCCGCCGTCAGCTCGCGCACGTCGGCGATGGTCCCGAGCTCGACGAGGGCGTCCACGAGCTCGTCGATGCGCGAATACAGGCGTTGCAGCGAGGAGTCGGTGGCGCTGTGCTCGAGCAGCGACCGCATGGTGGGCGACGGGGCCACGCACCCGCCCGCGGCATCCGTCACCCGGTTGGTCACCGCGACGCCGTGACGGTGCGCGGGCTGGAGCGGAACGAGCGGCTCGAGCAGCAACGTCGTCCTGGACTCGCCGTTTCCCTCGGCGACCAGGCGGGGTCGAATCGGGATCAACCGCAGCGGATCGGCATCCAGATCGACGACCACCACCGAGTTTTCCGGGTGCGGCTGGTCGGCGACCGCCGGCAGGCTCGCCGGATCGATCGAACCGTCGATCTGCACCCAGATCTCGGACGTCGTCCCCCAACCATCCAGGGTCGATGCGTCTTCGAACACACTGGCGAAGGCCGCCGCGTTCCCCTCCAACACCAGGTTCTCACCGGGCCGAAGATCGACGCGCACTCCGGTGGGCCCGTCGTCGTCGAGCGTGAAGAAGTCGTCGGGGAACGCGTCGAGCACTGCGTCCAAGGGTGCGTAGCGGAGCACCGTCGGCCCCTCGCAGAACATGGGCTCGCCCTCCGATTCCGTCCCCTCCGTGCCGACCCCCGACGACGTCTCGCTGGAGGTGGATCCGTCGGTGTCGGTCGCGTCCGCGCTTCCGCTCGCGGCCCCCGTATCGTCGCCACCGCAGGCCATCGCGAAGATCAGCCCCATCCATCCCAGCCGTGCCAGCGCGCGCATCATCGTCCCCACCGGGTGATAACACAGCTCGCCGGCTTTAGCGCCGCCGCCGTGGCGCGGTCGCCCGACGGTGACGCCGATCGTCTTCGAACGGCCGCGCACGTGCCGGGCGGCGCCGAACCGTCACGGTCTCGGCGTCGTCGATCGCCGCCCGAGCCCGCTCGGCACACGACCGGCACGCCTCGTCGAATCTCGCCGCCGACGGCCCGGCAACGCGGGCGCGCGCCCTCCCCGTTCGTGCGCACCGGCTCGAGCAGACGCCCGCTCGGGAACGAAACAGAAGTTCTCCCTGGAAGCCGAGCCCGAGGCGGGCTACCAATGCGGCCTGTCTTGACGCCTGCCTTGCCGCAAGATCCCGCACTTCCCGAGCAACCGTGGTGGCGTCGCCTCGGAACGACCATCGTCCGTGAACGGTGGTTGTGGCTCCTCTTCTCGGCCGCGCTCGCGGTGCGCCTGCACTGGAATCTCGTCGTTCACCCCCTGGGCGACTACATCTACTCGGACATGAACGGCTACGTTCAGCGGGCGGATCGTCTGCTGGACCACCCCGACCAGCCCCACGAGTACAGCTCCTTTTTCCCTTACGGCACGCACGTGATGCTCGCAGGGATCAAGCTGCTGTTCGGCCAGGAGAACTACACCGCCGTCGGCATCATCTACGCCCTCTTCGGTGCGGTCGGCGTGGCTCTGTGCTACGCGGTGGCCCGACGGGCGAGCCGATTTCCCGTCGTCGCCCCGGCCGCGGGCATCCTCGCCGTCTTCTACTACCCGCACCTGTCTTTGGGCGGATACATCCTGTCGGAGGTCCCGTTCTCGACCTTCTTGATGGCCGCGCTGCTGTGCGCGCTCCGGTTGGCCGATCACGGCCGCGCGCGCGATGCCTGGATGATGGGGATGTGGGCCGGCATCGGCGCTGCGTTCCGGCCCCAGATGCTCCTGTCCGCGGCGGCGGTGGGACTGTTCTGGCTCGCGCGGCGCAAGAGCCTGCCGAACATCCGGTTCAAGCACCTGCTGCTGTCGGCGGTACCGCTGGCCATCGTGCTCGCCGCTTCGTCGGCGCTCTTGCACTTCAACACCGGACGCTGGGGGCTGATCTCGGAGAACGGGAGCTTCAACCTCGTCTTCGGGCGCTGCCACAACAGCAAGATCGAGTCGCTTCCCGACGGAGAGGGGCACGGCAGGGTGCACTTTCGGCCCCCGCCGTTCCTCCAGCTCAAGAACCTCGAGGCGAAGCAGCGCGCGCAGGGGCTGGAGCCCGAAGCTCCCCTCGAGCCCGCGATCGCCGACGAGCTCTCCTATCGCGGATACATCGGAGATCGCGAGGTGCACATGGAGTACATCCGCGAGTGCATCCGCAAGACCGGCCTGTGGGGGCAGCTTCGGTACAGCTACACGAACGTCATGCTGCTGTGGCGTTACAACATCCCCTGGCCCGACTCCGGCCGCTCGGCATGGCGTGCTCCGGCACGCTGGTGGATGCGACACCACCGCGACTACCTGGCCGTACCCGCACTGCTGATGCTCGGCGTGATGTTCGTGCCGGGGCCGAAGACGGCGAAGACGGGCCTGGTCGCCGTCAACCTCCTGGCGCTGCTGGTGCTCGCCGCGATCTACTTCGGCGGCATCCGGCACCGGACGCCATACGACTTCGTCGTCATCATCATGGCGTTCGAAACCTATGCCTTGCTGGGGTGGATGCTGTGGCGGGGCTTGCTGCGCTGGACCGGCCGGGCGCGAGCCTCGGGTGCGACCTCGGCCGGCAAGGCGGACTCCCCCAGCGGTGGCACGCTTTCGCAGACCAGCTCTTCGTCGTAGTGATAGCCCAGAAAGCTCGCGCGCTCGGTTCGAGCGTCCACCACCAGAGCGACCAGCGGCAAGGGCGGCTCGGCGGAGCGACAGCGAGACCGGCCGAGCACGAAGTTGCGCAGGGATCGCGCCTCGAGGAGCACGTCCGCGGCGCTCGACCCCCGCCCCGCGTCGAATCGCGCCACCTGTCGAACCGGACCGATCCCCGGCACGTGGAACTGACCGTCCTCGATGACCCATCCGCCGCGACGCTCGATCGCATCGCTCCCCAGCGCCTCCCCGACGCGGGTCAGACGACTTCGGGCCTCTCGAAGGTCGTCGGCAGCGATCCGACGTCGCCGCGGAGCACAGACATCCTCGAGCGCCGCATGGACTTCGGTCACCGCGCCAAGCCGATCGGCGAGGACCACCCACTGGAGGTCGAGATGATCGCGCGCGACCTGGGCGGCTTCGGAGGCGAGCTGCCGCAGCTCGACCACGTAGTCGCGACCGACCTTGGCCGGACACTCCTCGGGGATGAAGAAGGTCGGTTCGGCGCTCCCGATCCGCAACCCACCCATCAAGAACAGACGCGGTGCGGTGGGGCAGCTCGAGGCCTCGGTCCCGCAGGCGGTGAAGTTCTGCAGGTACTCCCAGTACGCGTGGCCGCACTGGTACTGCTCCCACGCCGACTGGGTATCGAGCTGCGCGCGCGTCTTCACCTCCGCGTAGGCCCCGAGCTCCTCGGCGATCGCCGGCAGCCACGTCTGCAGCGAGGACCGGTACACCTGCCACAAGACGCCGTCCGCGTGATCCAAGAAGGGCTCCAGATAGGCGAGCGACTGTTCCTGTCCGACGGCGAGCGCGGCGAAGACCCGATCGCAGCTCCCGACGGCGTGCGCGGGCAGGCTCCGCCACACAGTGGGATCGATCGGTGCATCGTCGATGACGAGCAGCGCTTCGGCGTCGCCCGTCGACTCGCGTCCCGCGTTCCAGCCCTCGGCCAGCCGAACCGCAGCCGCCTCCCAGCGGGGCGCGGCGCCGCGATCCCCGGGCGCTCGCTCCAGCGGCAGCGCGGTCGCCAAGACGTCGGCGATCGAGCGTCGCCCACGAAGCTCGAACGTGGTGCCGGGGGCGAGCGCATCCAAGGCAGCGAGGATCTCGGACGCGCGGCGGCTGCCCGAGAGCCTCGCGCCGAGCTGCACCCCGACCTTGCCGTGGGCCGCCAGCGCGTCACCGAGCGCGTGGGCGTCCCCGGCCACCACGCTCGGCGGCGTCCATGGCACGTCCAGGCTCGGCATCGGCAGGCCGTGGCGGGGAGCAGCCGGCCCATCGGGGAGAGGACCGGCTGCGGCCACGGCCGGGGTCGCTCCCAACGGCCGAGGCGTCGCAGGAGCGCACGCGCACAGCCCCGTCGCCGCGACGGCGAGCTTCAACCTGCGGCGCTTGCGCAACTCTTTCGACCGCCTCCTCGATCCCACCATCGTGGCGTGGCGACGAGGCTACATCCCGGAGCAAAGGAGCACCCGTGATCCAAAGCACGCCCGTCGCCGGCGCGCGGGAAGCCGCGGCGTCCCACCGCGATCGTCGTCGGCCGAGACGGGTGTCTCTCCGCGACGACCGGGGTCTTCCACCGCGGCGGCGGCTCCGAGGCCGCGAGTATACTCCAGGCGTGCGGCGAAGGTCCCCGGTGCGCACACGGGTGGTGCGTGGTCTCGCAGCGGTGGCGATGAGCTCGACCCTTTTCGCGGCGAACCCGGCCGCGGCCGCCGACGACGTGCTGGTGGAGTTTCACTTCAAGCCCGTGCCGAGGGCCCAGATCGCGATCTGGGTGGCCGATGCCGACGGCGAGGTGGTTCAGGACGTGTTCGTGACCCAGGCGACGGGGACCCTGGGCATCGGCAACCGACCCGGCCGGTGGGATTTCCTGTCGAGCTGGCGATTCCCGTACGGCCCCCGTCCGCAGGTCCTGCCGGTATGGGCCCACGCGCGCAAGAAGACCTATCCCAAGCTGGTCTTTCACGACGACGATCCGGCCGATCAGAACTCCCTGGGCTGGCACGAGAACTCGAGCTCCCCCGAGCCCTACTTTTGCCGCCCGCTCACGGCGAGCGAGCACGAGAAGATCTCGACCGACACGATGACCTGTCCGTCTCCGTCCGTCTTCCAGTCGGACAAGGGGCGGTTCGACCCCGACGCGACCAGCGTCTATCCACCGCGCTCGGATCTGGTGGGCTTCGAGGCCGGCCACGACCACCCCGACGTTCATCAGTTCGCCGACCTCAACGACCTCGACCACGTCACCGGCGCGACGCCGATCGGCAACCAGCCCGAGATGGTGACCGCCGTGATTCCGGCCGACGTCGCCAAGGCCGGTCCACTCACCGCCTTCATCGAGATCAACCTCGAGCACGACGAGAACGACCACCACGACTACGATCGCGAGGCCGACCACTACGTCGATCCCCGGCTGAGCGCCTACGGCGTCGAGTACCTGGGCCAGCCTTCGGTGGTCTACGCGGTCACCTTCGATGCCACCGAAAAGCGGTTCCGGGGAACGGACGCCTATCTCGGCTACGGAGCTTTCGACGGGAGCAGCGGCGAGATCCATCCGCCGGACGGCACGATCAGCATCTCGGGGGGCAGCGGTGCAGACCGCCTCGCCCTGTACACGCTCAACGACGAGACCTTTCGCTTCGGGGTCTACAGCCACGGTCTGGGCAGCGGCGACGGAGGCGGTGGCGACGGGGGGAGCGACACCGGCGGAGACGACGGAGGCGGCGACACCGGCGGGGACGACCCGGGGGACGACGGCTGGGGGAGCTGCTCGGTTCGAACGCTACCCCCCGTGACCAGCATGGGGCTCGAACCGATCGACTTCGATCGTGTTCGGGTGCACTTCACCATGCCGAGCCTCCCCGAAGGGACCGAAGTCAAGAACGTCCGCCTCTATTACCGCCTCGGTCGCATGAAGATCGACGACGACAATGCCGGGTCCGCGGTGCAGGCGATTCCGGGCCCGACCGACTGCGGCGCGACGGTTGCCGGGGGCGTCAGCACCTGGTGCGATCTCGCCGAGCTCTTCGGCGCGGCCACGTACCAGATCGGGATCCGCTACGAGGATCGCTGCGCCAACATCAGCCCGATCATGGCCGACGAGGTCACCACGCCGGCCCAGGAATTCGCGACGGTCGAGGGCCTGTGCTTCGTCGCGACGGCCGCGTGGGGCGCCCCCTGGGCCGACAAGGTGCAAGCGCTCCGGTGGTTTCGCGACCTCTACCTCGAGGCGTCGGCGGTCGGCGGGGCGCTGGTGGGCTTCTACTACACCTTCGGTCCGAGGGCGGCGTGGGCCATCGCCGGCTTGCCGTGGGCGCGTGGGGTCGCCCGCGTCGTCTTGCGCCCGCTGGCCGACGTCGCCTGGCTGCTCACCGCGCGTCGCTGACGCACGACCAGGTCCGCTCGCGGTGGCGCGACCGGGGCCGGATGCGGGAATCCCCTGCGTGGCTCCATCGCCCCACGCCTCGGGGCCAGGCCCCATCAACACCTCCGGATCCCGACGGTTACGCGCGGGGGGCACCACGGTATACTCCCGCCGTGCGAAAAGCCCGAGCGTACGAGGGCGCCGAGGTGGGCGGGCGTCGAAAGCTTCGGGGGCTTGGGGGGATGGCGCTGGCGGGCATGCTGGCCCTGACGCCGGCGTCCGTCCGTGCCGACGACGACGTCCTGGTCGAGTTCCACTTCAACCCCGTTCCTCGCGCCCAAATCGCGATCTGGTTGGCGGATGCGGACGGCAACGTGGTCCGGGACGTGTTCGTCACGCAGGCGACCGGAACGCTCGGCATCGGGAATCGACCGGGGCGCTGGGACTTCTTGTCGAGCTGGCGGTTCCCCTACGGGCCGCGCCCGCAGGTCCTGCCGGTCTGGGCGCACGCGCGCAAGAAGACCTACCCCAAGCTCGTCTTTCACGACGACGACGACGCGGATCAAAATTCGCTGGGCTGGCACGAAAACTCCAGCTCACCCGAACCCTACTTCTGCCGCCCGTTGGCGAAGTCGGAGCACGAGGTCATCTCGACCGACACGATGACGTGCCCGTCGCCTTCGACCTTCCAGTCGGACAAGGGCAAGTTCTCCGACGAGACGAGCGTGTACCCTCCGCGCAGCGACCTGGTCTCGTTCGAGAAGGGGCACGACCACCCGGACGTGTACATGCTGGCCGAGCTCAACGATCTCGACGGTGTGACGGCAGCGACCCCGGTGGGCAACACGCCGGAGATGGTCACCACCGTGCTCCCGCGGGAGCTGGCGAGCCGCGGCGAGCTGACGGCGTACATCGAGATCAACCTCGAGCATGACGAGAACCGCTACCACGACTACGATCGGGAGCGTGACCACTACGTCGATCCGCGGCTGTCCGGGTACGGCATCGAGTACCTGGGACAGCCGTCCGTGGTGTACGCGGTCACCTTCGATCCCATGGAAAGTGCGTTCCGGGGTACCGGCGCGTACATCGGCTCCGGGTCGTTCGACGGCTCGACGGGCCCCATCTATCCC
>CAZYSW010000096.1:0-15028 GCA_964650105.1 uncultured Nannocystaceae bacterium | reverse complement strand
CGGTGCCGTGCGTCAACATCCCCTCCAACGTGACCTTCTGCGACCACATCGAGGAGCTGCTCATCCCGCTCGAGTACTGGGGCACCGAGTACGTCGGCGCCCACGCGCCCACTCGGGGCAACGAGAATTACTGGTGGCGCATCTACTCGGGCGCCGACGACGTCACGATCAGCACCAGTCCGCCCCAGCCCGGCACGCCCGTCACCCTGGACCGCGGCGAGTTCTACGAGTTCTCCACCAAGCAGAGCTTCATGTTCTACGGCGACGGCCCGTTCATGCCGGTGCAGTACCTCGAGGGACAAAACGGGGGCGCCGGCACGGGCGACCCGGCCTCGTACCAGATGGTGCCCACCGAGCAGTTCTTGCCCCGCTACGTGTTCGTCACCGGCACCGGCTACACCCAGAACTACGTCCAGATCATCCGCCCCGCCGGATCCGCGGACGTCCTGGTCGACGGTGTCACAGTCGACGGCTACTACCCGGTGGGCAACTACGAGGTCGCCGACTGGCCCATCTCCGAAGGGGCGCACGTCGCCAGCAGCGACGTGCCCTTCGGCGTGATCCAGGTCGGCTACACCAGCGTCACGTCGTACGCCTACCCCGGCGGCCTCGCCCTGGGCTTCATCAACCCCAACCCCGAGGGGTGACGCCCGCGGCCCCCGAGGGCGCGCACCGGGCACGGCCTGCCCCGGGGCAGGGGGGAACCCCCCGCCTCGGACCCAGTGTTTTTCATCACGACACGGCCCTTCGGTGGCCAACAGGCATCGGAGGGACGGTGTCCATGCGGGTGGTTTCGTGGCGAGTCGGGTTGTGTTTGGCGGGTTATGGCGTGTCGGGAGCGTTCGGCTGTGGCGATCCCCGTGAGGAAACAAACCTTTTTGACAGCATGGGTGGCACGGAGCTGTCGGCGGGGCCCGGAGGCGGACCCGGCGGGGGCCCGGCCGGGGACGGGGACACGAGCGCCGGGGTGGACGAAAGCTCGGGCGGAGGGGACGAGACCTACGGCGGCCCCAAGCTCGACGTCCTCGGCGGTGCCGACGACGGCGGCGGCCCTCCGGGGGACTGCGACTGCGGCAACCTCGAGTGGTCGTACGTGTTCATCGCCAACAGCCAGGAATCGACGGTCTCCAAGATCAACACCCGGACCATGATCGAAGAGGCCCGCTACGCGACCGGCGGGATCTCGCCCTCGCGCACTTCGGTCAGCGTCGACGGCAAGGCGATGGTCGTCGCCAACCGCGGGGGCGGCGTGGCCAAGTACTGGGTCCGCACCGACCTGTGCGACCCCAATGCGAACGGTACGGCGGGCCTGCAGACCTCCGACGGTCCCAACAACGTCCTGCCCTTCGGACAGGACGACTGCCTGGCCTGGTACCAGGACTTCGCGGGCATGAACTTCTCGGTGCAGCGCCCGGTCGCCTGGACGCCCGGCGAAGGCGAGTGCCACCTCAACCAAAAGGTGTGGACCACCACCGGCGCCGGCGGCTCGCCGACGCAGTGCGGACCCGAGGGCGTGTGGGTCCACCTGCTCGACGGCGACACCGGGGTGATCGAGGACACCATCCACATCCCGGAGAACATCTTCAACTGCGACCACACCAACACCGGCTTGCCCGTGGGCCTGGGCCCCTACGGCGGTGCCGTGGACTACGAGGGCAACTTCTGGTTCCACGGTTGGGGCAACGGCAAGCTGGTGCGCGTCGACTTCGATACCCACGACTACGAGATCACCTCGGGCGGGGGCTACGGCATCACCGTCGACACCAAGGGCCGCGTGTGGCTGAGCAGCTCGATCAGCCGCTACGACCCCGTCACCAAGACCAAGCAGTCCGCCCCGGTCTCCACCAGCGGCGGCATCGCACAGGATCTCCAAAACCGCATCTGGGCCGCCGGGCAAAACGGCGTGGTCTGGGTGGACATGGAGACTTTGGCCGTCGGCGACAACGTCACCCTACCGGTCAACAACCAGGTCAAGGGCGTCAGCGTGGACATCGACGGGTACATCTGGGCGGTGGCGCAAAATGACACCCGAGCGTTCAAGATCGACCCCGACACCTACGAGTATCAGGTCTTCGACGGTCTCAACGGCCCCTACACCTACTCGGACATGACGGGCGGCGCCGTCTTCAACGTGGCCTGCAACCCGCCCGAAGGCTGACCGCACGCCCCCGGTGCGCGCCGGGGGGCACCGCGCGACGACCGTGCCCCTTGCTTCGAGGGCCGACGGTGGCGCATCGTCGTTCCCCGTGGACGTCGAAGCCATCCTCCGTGCAGCCCTTTCGGCGGCGATCCAAAAGTACCGGTTCCGATTGCCGGTGACCATCGCGACGGTGGGAGCCAACGACGCGGTCCTCTTCACCCGGTTCACCCCACCGCCTTTGGGCGCGCCCGCGGGCTCGGTCGAGCAAGAGCACCTGACCGGTCGCATCGACGACGAGGCCGGCTTCTTGGCCCCCATCCACCTGATGCTCCGCGACGCCACGGGCCGGGTGAAGCTCGCGATCCAGCGGGGCACCGGCGACCCGGTGTTCGCCGACGAGCAGCCCTGAAGGCGTGCGAATTTGCACGGACCGCACGGGCGGCCGCGCGAGCGTGGCCCGCACGCCCGCGACTCGACACGCACGGGCGGCCGCGCGAGCGTGGCCTGCACGCCCGCGACTCGACACAACCACGCGGCGTCCCGCGGGACGGCCGTGTTAGGCTCGCCGAACGCGAGCGATCGTTGGCCTTGCACTGGGTTGTTTGGTGGGGTGCGGTGGCGGTGGAGGCAGCTCCACCTCCGACGACGACACGTCGGGCGGCACGGCCGTCGACACCGGGACCGAGGGCGGAACCCTCGAGGGAACCGGCTCCACCGACGGTGGCTCGAGCGGGAGCGAAAGCGGCTCGAGCACCGGCGATCTTCCCGAGCCCCTCCCTCCGCTCGACGCCGCACCGCTGACCACCGAGCAGGTCATCGTCCCCACCCACGAGGTCGTCGAGGCCGAGTTCGACCCCCGGGTCCCCGAGCAGCGAGACCAGCTCCTCGCCGACGGGTTCGGAGACTACACGCTGGCCGAGGGCGAGCCCGTCCTCACCGTCACCCCCGACGGCATGGATCCTCCGCCGCCGGGCCCCAATGCCGGCCTCGTCACGCGATTCGTCCATCTGGCCGACACCCAGCTCGCCGACGACGAGTCCCCGCTGCGCGTGGTGAGCTTCGACAACCCCACCGTCGCCGGTGCCTTCCGCCCCCAGGAGACGCACGGCTGCCGCATCCTCAACGCGGCGGTCCGCACCATCAACGCCGTCCACACCGAGCTGCCCCTCGATTTCGTGGTGCTGGGGGGTGACAACGCCGACGCGGCCCAGACCAACGAGGTGCAGTGGTTTTTGGACATCCTCGACGGCAAGCCCGTGGTGCACTGCGACTCGGGCGACGACGACGACATCGATCCCGACGACGATCAGGATCCCAAGGACCCCTTCGCCCCCGTCGGCCTCGACGTGCCGTGGATCTGGGTGAGCGGCAACCACGACATCCTCGTCCAGGGCAACTTCGTCACCGAGAGCCGCAAGGACTACGCAATCGGCTCGACGATCTTTCCGGGGGGCAGCACGCGCGACTGGACGCAGTACGGCGGCCCCATGTTCATGGGCCCGGTGGTCCCCGACGAGCGCCGCGCGCTGGTCGACAACCGCACGCTCCTGGAGATGGTCGCGGCCAGCGGCGACGGTCACGGCATCACCCAGGAGACCATCGACTTGGAGAAGGCCACCTACACCTGGGACGTCGAGGGAACGCCCATTCGCTTCTTGGTGGTCGACACGGCGGCACCGACCGGCGCGGCCGAAGGTCTGGTCGTCCAAAGCCATGTCGACGAGGTCATCCGCCCGGCGCTCGACCAGGCCGAAGCCGACGGCAAGCTGGTCGTCGTGTCGAGCCATCACGCCTCGCACAGCCTGACCGACGGCGGTGGCCTGGGGGGCACGGCCCAGCCCGGGGCGCTGCAGCCCGACGACTGGCGCGCCCTCTTGGCGGAGTACCCCAACGTGATCATGCACCTGTGCGGGCACAGCCACGTCCACGCGGCCACCTGGATCGAGCCGGCGGGCACGCGTGGCTACTGGGAGGTCATCACGTCGGCGCTCATCGACTGGCCCCACCAGCTCCGCGTCATCGAGCTGCACGATCAGGACAATGGATGGTGGACCATCCGGGCCATCGCCTTCGACTATGCCACCGACGGCGATCCCACCGCGGAGGACGGCCGCAAGCTCGGCATCTTGGACTTCACCTCCGGCTGGCAGAGCGACGGCCGGGGCGATCTCGAAGACCGCAACGTCGAGCTGTGGATCGAAGTCCCCTGATCGCTGCACGTCCGTTCGCCGCTTTCGGGCACCGTGCGAGGTCGCCTCGGCGTCGCGGAGCGTGAGCCACGGGGGCGATCGGCGGGGGATTCAGGGCTCGGCGGGGACGTCCCCGACCCGCGGCGTCGCGGGTGAAGGTCCACCCGTGGCCGAGGGCGCGTCGACGGGGTCCGGCTCGTCGAGCGAGGGGGGCTCGCCCGCGTCGGCGTCGGGCGCCGTGGGATCGGGGGGCGCGGGCAGCCCTCCGACCTCGTCGGCCGCCGGTGCGCCACCGGTCCCCTCGGTGTCCTGCCCCTCGAGGTCGCGCAGGTCCTCGAGGCTGGGCAACTCGCCCGTCCCCAGGCCGGGCACCGGCTCGGGCAGATCGGGCGGTGCCGCCACGGGCGAGCCTTCGGTCCCGTCCTCGGGATCGTCGGCGGGGACCTCGGCGGCCTCGACCGTTTCCTCGTCGGCGCGCGCAGGCGCCTTTTGGGGTTCGACGTCCTCGGACGGGGGCGTCGACGGCTCGGAGTCCCCGGCGTTGGCCAACCACGCGCCCACGCCCAGCCCCAACAGCCCGCCCCCGACGATCATGCCGAGCGTGAATCGCCTCCACCCCCCGGACGCGCGCCCGGGCGTCGCGGGCTGCAGCACCCGCTCGAGCTCGGCCAACAGCGCCTCCATGTCGGGGAAGCGCTCGGCGGGCTTGGGACGCAGCCCGCGGGCCAGGATCACCCGCAGATCGTCGGGCACCCCCGGAAGTGGCGGCGGGTGATCCTTCAGCCCCTCGACCACCTCGATCATCAGCTCCGTGAGGTCGCGCCCCTTGAAGGGCCGGTGCCCGTACAACGCCTCGTACAGCGCGACACAGAACGCGAACTGATCGCACCGGGCGTCGGCCACCAGCGTCATGAACTGCTCGGGCGCCATGTAGGCCGGCGTCCCCATGATCCCGCCCGTCTCGGTGAGTGTCGCCGCCAGCGCGTCGAGGGCCGGCTTGGCCCGCGCATCGCTCTCCTCGAGCAACCGCTCTCCGGCCTGCGCCGCCAGCCCGAAGTCCAGCACCTGCACCGTGCCGTCCTTGCCCACGATCACGTTGCCCGGCTTGAAGTCGCGGTGGATCAACCCCGCGGCGTGCACGGCCGCCAGCCCGCGCCCCGCCTCGACGAACACCTCGATGATCTCCCGCCACGAGCGGTGCGTTCGCGCGAGCCAGGCGTCGAGCGTCTCGCCGCTTACGTACTCCATCGCCACCCAGACCCGGCCGTGGTGGGTGCCGACGTCGAACACCGTCACCAGGTTCCTGTGCGACACCCGGGCCAACGCCTGGGCCTCGCGGAGCAGGCGGCGCTGGTGGACCTCGGCCTCGCTGCCCTCGACCCCGCGCAACAGCTTGATCGCGACCACCCGCCCCAGGTCGGTGTCGTCGGCCGCGAAGACCACCCCCATCCCCCCCTCGCCGATGCACTCGCGGATCTTGTAGCGGCCGATGAAGGCCCCGGGCACGAGCTGCGTCGCGGCATGATCGTCCGACCCGTCGTCTCCCTCACCCTCGTTGCGTGGCGAAGCCACGGCCGGGTTGAGCGACGGGACCGTCTGCGCGAGCTGCGGCTGGTCGTGGGTGTCCGGCAGAGCACAGAGTCTACCAGGACCCCGCAGGTCAGTCGTTGATGCACACCGCGGCGTCGCCGGGATGTCCTCGGCGTTTTCGCGTCTCGCACTCGTAGTCGCGCCGGCAGTGCCCGTCGTGCTCGCACGCCAGCAGGCAGACCCCGCCCTGCCGCTCGATGCAGAACGTGCCGTCGGGGCAATCCCCGTCGAAATCGCACTCCACCGAGCACGTGCCGCCCGGGAAGTCCTTGCCGCGCAGGCACAATCCGACGCAGTCGCGGTGGTCGAAGCACGCGCCCCCGACGAGATCGCCCGAGTTGCTCACGCCCGGATCGCCGCACTCGTGGCAGGCGGCGCCCAGCAGAAGACCGAGAAGCGCACGAGACAGCCACGCGCCGGGCCGACCGCCCAACTTTCGCACGCCCGTCGGTTCGCTCGAAGCCGTGGTACTCATGGGAACCTCTCGCCGTTGGACCGCGCGCACGGAAGGAATTTCAACCTCCGCCGGGCGCGACGGCGTTCTCCCAGCAGACCAGACTCAGCGCCGCGGCGCAACCCGACGCAGACCGCGATAGACGAAGCTGACCTCCAGCGGCTCGTCGAGCGCGAGCAGCTTCTCGAAGTGGGTGGTCTCCCCCTGAAGTGGGAGGTTCACCATCACGGGTGCGGCACCGCCTCCCACCGCGGCGCCGCCCAGCGGCTGCTCGTAGGCCGCCTGCACGTTGCCCTGCTCGATCTCCATGGGCACGTCGATGGACTGCAGGTCGGCGCTCGGGATCGGGTACGAGAGGTTTTCGACGTGATGCACGTTACCCGCGTAGCTCCGTCGCGTGACCTTGGTGCGCTCGGGGGAATACACTGTCCACGCCACGTAGGTGCTGGGCACGTCGGGAATCGGCAGCCGGGCGCGAAACGTGCCCCGGCCCCGCCGATCCACGGGGTCGCCGCTTTCCACGTACACCACCTGCACCGTGAACGCGCTGAGCGACCCGCCCAGCTCCTGCGATCGCACCAGCGGGATCATCACCTTGCCGTCGCTGGCCTTGGCGGGCTGAACCGCGCGGCCGCCGACCGAGGCGCTCCACAGCTCGCTGCCCTCGGGCAGCTCCAGGCGCAGGAACTGCCGCCGGTTGTTTCGTACCTGGTACTCCACCGAGGTCAACCGGCGTCCCTCGGGCGTCCACATCGTCCGCGCCAGCGTCTGGTCGAGCAGCGTGACGAGCACGTCGACCTCGTCGTGCTCCGCCACCGCCAGCCCGATCTTCGGATCCGCACCGATGTACTTGTACCCGAGCAAGATGGGTTGATCGGTGATCCCGAGGATGGACGCCGGCAACGACCGTACGTCGACCGCCGTCGCCTGCTCCACCACCGCGGCCTCGATCTCCAGGTTGCCCCTCGACTCGACGCCCAGCCATCCCTTGGCCCGGTGCACCCCGATCGGCGCCACCACCGGAGCCGCGACGTCATGTTGCCCCTTGGGCACCACCTTCTCCATCTTCACGCGGAGCTGATAGCTGCCCTCGGCCGCGAAATTGAGCAGCACCTCGAGCTTGCCGTCGGGACCGAGCTTCCAGTCGCGGATGCCCGGGCCCTCGACGTCCAGCACGGTCATGTCCGCGGGCACCTGGTAGCGCAGTGTGTCGACGCCGGCGAACAGGATCGTGTTCTCGACCGTGGTGGTGGCCCGCATCACGCCGTCGCCGATGCCGGCCAGCGTGTAGACCTCGGCGTACACGCGCGCCTCCTTCTTCTCCATCTCGGGGATCTCCCGCTGCCAGCTCACCGACAGCGAGCCCGTGGCCGGAATCGTCGCCGTGACCACTCGGTGGCCCCCCACCACCTTGTCGGATTGCAGCTTGGCGTTGGCGACCGTGAAATCGAGCTCCTCGCTCACCGGCACCGCCACCTCCACCTCGGTCGCGCCCGACGGTGCGAGCTGGAAGTCGACCCCGCTCGAGCCCTCGGCGGTGGTCACCGCGGCCGCGAACTCCACGTCGAGATCGAAGGCGCCCCGCCGATCGGTGACCAGGGTGTAAAACCCGTTCTCGATCACCACCGGTGCTTCCTTTCCGCCGATCTTCGCCGACTGCAATGCCACCGTGGCGGGCAAAATCGGCACCCGCGCCCAGCCATTGGTCCTGAGCGCGTCGACGTGCATCTTGGCCCGAAACTGCACGGCGTGCGGCTTGCCGCGCTCGAAGATCACCGTGCCGCGATACCGGGCCGAGGCGAGGGCGTGATCGCGGGGCGGCTCCTCGTCGGTCTTTTGGCTGGCGTCGTAGAGCTTCAAGAACTCCTCCAGGCCGATGATCACGCGCTCGGGCTCCTCGGCGAGCGCGGTGTAGGGCGCCAGACCGAGCGCAAGGACGAAGACGAGAGAACGGATTCGCATGGTGGTGCTCACTTTCGATTCGGCGAGGATCGGCGGCGCGCATCGATGCGGACCGTCCGCTTCGCGCCCCGCTCGAGCAGCAGGAACTGGTAGCGCACCGTCTCGCCAACCACGGGCACAATCACGCGAGCGGCGAGCGGTCGAGTCGGTTGCGACGAGGCGCCTGGTCGGGCCTCGACGGGCCCGAAGCTCGGGAAGGGCTCACCGAGCGCAGCGAGGGTTCGCAGATCGCTCGACACGAGGTCGAGCTCTCCGTCGTCTCCGGCCGGCGCTTCGAAGCGCGGGGCCTCGGTCGACGCGGTGTCGGGCGGCGGCGCCTCGCGCTGCGGCACCGGGCCTCCTTCCAGCGCCCGACGGGCCGCGGCCGCGGCCTCGACCTCGGCGAGCTTGCCCTGGATCTCGTCGTGCTCGAAGTCGTAGACCACCGAGTCTTCGTCCTCGAGGCGCCCGAGGTCGCGCGTCACCTCCAGCGCGCTGCGGTACTCCTCGGCCGCGGCCGCGTAGTCGCCCGCCTGTTCCAGGGCCTTGGCCTTGTCCTTGCGCTTTCGTTGCTCCTGGCGCTTGGCCGACGCGCGGGCGCGGGCCTGAGCGCGGATCCTCCGGCTGGCCGGCGAGGCCTTGGCCGAGACGGGCGACGACACGTTGACCCCCTCCACGGTGAACGCCTTCCCCGGCTCGATCACCTCCCGCGGCTCAGGGCCGAGGACCACGGCGACGTTCGAGCGCAGCTTGGACAAGTTCTCGCTGCGCCCACCCAGGGCCTCGAGCGCCGCGAGCCGCTCGCGCGTGCGCTCGAAGTCGTTTTGGTTCCACGCGTCCACGGCATCGCGATACAGCGCGTCGGCCCGCGCGATCGACCGCTCGTCGTGCAGGCCGAAGGCGACCGTCTCCCCCCGCGTGAAGGCGTCGACCACCGGCCCCTCTCCCGGGCGCAACCGCGAACGGTAGTGTCGAGGCAGGTGAAGGGACAGTCGCGCCACGGTCGTCGGCGCGTCGACGACGGGCAGCGCGATCTCGTCGCGCCAGCGCCGGGGCGACGTCGAGGCCTCGCCGAGAAACGCGAGGACCACGGGCACCGTCAGCAGGCCGTCCACCGTTTCGAGCGACCGCGGAAGGGGCACCCGCCACCGCCCTCGATCCGCGGACGGACGCACCGGCTCGCCCGCCACGTCCACGGCGACCAGGCGAAAGCCCGGGGGCGGGGTCACCACCAGGTGCGCCGCGCGTTCGTTGGTCACCTCGTAGCGCGCCCGCATCAGCACCCGGCCCTCCTCGCTGGCCGCGATGGCGTAGTCCGCCACGTCCACCACCAGCGCGGGTCCGGCCACCGGCGTGAAGCGAAACAGGTCGAGTCGCCCCCGACCGTCGTACCCCGCCCCCGCGCGGACGTAGCTGGCGGTCACCGTGCCCTCCACCAGCCCCTCGCCCCACGGAGCAATCGCGGTCGGAACGACCGGATCCCAGCCGCCCGCGCTCGCGTCGACGTCCCGGTCGCCGTCGCGGGCGACCTGCAGCGAGGACTCGGTGCGGAAGGCATCGAGCGGCTCGATCCGCGGCAGCGGCACGCGGGCCTCGTCTTCGGGCGGCAGCGCTTCGGTCCAGCGCAAGTGCACGGCGACGACGTCGTCGACGGGTGCATCCAGCTCGATCGCGATCCGATCGCCGTCGACCCGCCAACTCCCCACCGCGAGGCCCTCCACCGCGAGGTCGGAGGTGGGGCCCGACCAGCGAAACGCGACCCGCTCGAGCGAGCCGCGACGCACCTCCCAGCGCAGGTGGGCCCGCCCCTTCACCTCCGCGTCGCCGATCGTCAGACCCAACCCCACCTTGGCCACGGCGAGCGTGTCGCCCTCGTCGTCCACCGGAGGCTCGACCTCCAACCACAGGCGCTCGGCTCCGCTCAGGAACGCGGCGCCCTCCCGCAGCACCGGGCGCGTCGATCCCGATGCGCTCGGCTCGACCAGGGTCGACGACGCCCCCTCGGCCAGCATCAGACGCCCGGTCACGGCGGGCATCAGGTCGATCGGAAATCCGCCGCGCCCGGGATCCCCCGGCAAGAACGCCTCCACCGTGACGACCACCCGGTCGTCGACCGTGCCGTAAATCAGCCACCCGTCGTCGTGCGCCAGCAGGGCCGCGTCCTTCCCGTCCCAGGTGACCGTCTCGACCAACGCGGTTGTCGGCAGGATGCGGTCGACGAAGACGCCGGGGCGAAGGGCCCGGATCTCCCACCGCGCCCGGATCTTCACCCCACCCACCCCTGGCTCGAGCCGCACGTTGCGGGTCGCCGCCCAAGGACGCGGGGAATCGGACGACGCGTCACCCCGCAGCGCTCGCCAGCGGTCGGGCCCCAGCTCGACGCTGCCGTCGACAGGCGCGGAGGCCAGGCACGTCACGACGGCGACAAGAGAGAGAAACGAGCTCACGGCGAGGGACACCCGCAGGATCGAAGAACGCCGGGACCGGGCAGCCGCGTCCTCGGTCGCGCGGACCCGCGACTGTGCAACGTCCGAGCGCGGCGGACGTTCCCGCCTTCCCGCTGCGGGCCCGGTACTCCTCGAACGCCGACACCCTCGCCCAGCTTGCACCACCCCCGGTTTGCATCACCGCACGAACCGGTCCCGCACCTCGCCGACCCAATCCCGATCCTCGCCCACCCCGATCCTCGCCGACTCCGATCCTCGCCCGACCCACTCCGGGACCACGCGCCGACCCGGTCCGGCGCCTCGCCGATTCACTCCCCCATCTCGCGGACGCATTGCGGCACCTCGCGGACCCGCCCCGCCACCGCGCGAACCGGTCCCGATCCTCGCCGACCCAATCCCGATCCTCGCCCACCCCGATCCTCGCCGACCCGCTCCCGATCCTCGCCCACCCGCCCGCGGGGGCGAGCCGGGGGCCGAAGCGACGGCCCCCCGACCCCGACCCCGTTCGCGGCGGCCAAACCCGGCGCTCGGGGCTCGAAAGCGCGCGGCTACTCGGAGCCCTTGGTCATCCGCTCGATCCGCTCCCGGAACTCGCGATCGAGCTTCTTGGGATCGGCATTCGGATCGTCCGAAGAGCCCATCCCCTTGCACGAGCTGCTGATCCACACGTGACCGCCGTTGGCCTTGGTGGCGGCCGCGGCATAGGTGTCGCCCTCGCCCAGATGCACGGCGATCCCGTACGGTGCGGTGATCTCCTCCACCCCGCCCGCCTTGATCGTCTTGGGATCGAGGATCTCGGTCTCGCGCTCGAGCGGCCCCAGGCCGTACTTCATCGCGCGCTTGCACAGGTTGTGCAGCTTGAAGGTGATCTCCCCGTCGGGGTCGACCCCGGCGTCCGCCTCGGCCGCTTCCTCGGTCTCTTGCTCCTCGTCGAGGGTCTCGTCCTCGTCGAGATCCTCCCCGGCGTCCAGATCCGCGTCCTCGGACGAGCCGGCGTCCTGCGACACGGCCGTGGGCTCGACGGTGCTCGGCGCGGCGTTCTTGGGACCGCACGCGAGGCACCACGTACAGGCGAAAGCAGCGACGATTCGGATGTTCATGGCGGCAAACCTATCAGCTCGCCACCGGCGACGCGAAGCTCGCCCCTGGCGCGGGTCGACGCGGGTGCTGGACGACGTTTTCGGCGGTTCGCCGGGCCCGCCGTCACCACACGGCCTGTCGAACCTTCGCCAGGAGCGAGATCCGAGAGCCGGCGTCGAACTTGCGCAGCAAGTTGGAGACGTGGAACTTGATCGTCCGTTCGGAGACCCCGAGCCGCTCGGACATCTTCCGCGTCGATCCACCTTCCATCAACAGAGCGAGGATCTCTCGCTCGCGCGGCGTGAGGCCGCCGAGGCGAACCGCGGGCCCGGCCAGCCATCCGACGCCCGTCTCGTGCTCGACCGCCTCGATGCAGCGGCGCATCAAGGCGGTCGCCTCCGCGGCCCGCCGAACGGCGGACATCAGCGCGGGTGCCTCGACCGGCTTGCGCAGGCAGGCCACCACCCCCACCAAGAAGGCCTCGCGCACCGAGGCGCGATCGATGCTCGAGCCCACCAGGATGCTCCGACAGGGTCGCGATGCCTCGTTGAGCTGCAGCACCAGATCGTAGGCACCGTCACCGGCGTCCACGTCGATCACCGCCAGGTCGGCGTTCGCGATGTCCTCGTCGGTGAGCGCGTCGGGGCGCCCGTGCCGTCCAACCTCGCGAACGATCGCTTGCTGCCCCGAAAGCCGGGCGAGCACGGCCTCCCGATCGTCCCCGGGCGGGGCCACCACGAGAATCGCGAACCGCCCGGCACCCGAGGCCGACAGTGCGGCCACGCTGCCGAGGGTTGCGTGACCACCGTGTCGGTCCCCGGTTCCGTGCGAATCGCCCAGCGCGTGTGCCCTTTGGGTCGCCATCGGGAGGTCGGATCAGGCCGTCGGAGTCATGGTGCGCAAACGAGGTAGAACTGAATGGGATTGTAGTCGAGGAACTCGAAGGTCTCGGACCAGAAGGCCTCGCTGAGCTCGGGATCGGCGATGAACGGCGCGTGACCGGCTCCCGGCATCACGCGCAGCTCCGAGGGCCCGCCGTACTCCTGGTGGAAGGTCTCGACGTCCTCGAAGGGCGTGATGGGGTCCATCGTACCCCAAAACTGCAGCGCCGGGGCACGTCCGTACTTGCCGTCGAACACCGGGAGGTCGAAGCCCTCCAGCGTCGGACCCGTGGCGTACAGGTCGGGGAAATTCTCGAACCCCCACGCCGCAGCCGCGGGATCGGCCGCCGCCAGGATGAGCCCGTACATCTCGGGCCCCGTGGGCACGTAGCCGTTGGGCGCGTTCAGCAAGGCCTGCTGCACTTCCGGTGAGAAGAACACCTCCTGGAACAGCGGTGTCACCTCCTTGTAGACCAACGCCTGGAGCACGATGCGCCCGATGTGCGGCTTGGGAATCGGGCTGAGCGTTCCGCCCAGCGCCGTGGCCAGGGAGCTGCCGAAGCTGGCGCCCATCAGGTCGACGCGCGGGACCAGTCGGGAGATGCGGATCAGCTCGACGAGGACGCCGAGCTGCTGCAGGGTGCGCTCGGCGGTGACGGTGCCGCCGTGTTGGGGCTGCGAGCTTCCGGGGTAACCCTCGTAGGTGACGGCGAAGGCGAAGAAGCCGGCCCGCGCCGCACGATCGAGCGCGTTGAAGTCGTGCTCCGAGTCCGGGTACATGTCGTACATGTCCCCGGACACCAGCGTACCGGGGAGCATCAGAATGGCGCGCCGTGGGAGGGCGAGGACGGACGCGGGGGAGAACTTCTCCACGACGCGCAGCGTGACCCCGTTCCCCACCGGGACCTGGTGTTCGAAGGTGAAGACCTGGTCGCAGAACTCTGCGTCACCTGCGCGGAACTCGGATTCCTCGACAATCTGAGATTCGACATCCTCGACTTCTGGATCACAGCCAGACAGGCCCACAAGGGCCAACATCGCCACACTTATTTTCAGCGCGTGCGTCATCGGCAACCTCCCCAACGTATTGTGCATCGTGTAAAAGAGTTGGGCCAGCCCTCTTCGACCGCGTACGAATTTTTCGTACGGACACCCTGTCCCTTGGATCAGGTCTACCCTCCGACCCCGTCGCGCACGCGCGCGACACCGAGCCTCCATGATCATCAGTACCGTCATCGACCCCGTCTTGTTCGTGCGCTGGAAAGATGCCTGCCAGGCTTCCGACGTGGCGATGATCAAGGAGCGTACCGAAGCCGCTCATCGAGAGGTCGGTGATCGCCTCGTGTACCTGTCCATCATCTCCGTGGGCGTCCCGCCCCCCGACGCCGACACCCGTGCCGCCCTGCGGGACGGCACACAGCACGCGTCGAGGCACTGTCGATCCATCCACATCGTGATCGAGGGCGAAGGGCTGCGTCGGGCCTTGATCCGCAGCGTGTCCGCCGGGATCCTGTTGGCGAGCCGGAGCAACTTCAAGATCCACTCCACCGCGCGCGAAGCGCTCGAGGAAGCGCGCAAGGTCGTCGACTTCGACGTCGACGCCGTCATCGCGACGGCCGACCGCAAGGGATTTCTCAGCGGATCTTGAACGTCCGGCGAACCGAAGGTGGGAACCAGTGACCGACGCGAGCGATGCAGATCCGGACAAGAAGTTGTCGATGCTGATGGACGGGTTCCGCCTGTCCCAGTGCATCCATGTCATCGCCACCTTGGGGGTGGCCGATGCTTTGGACAATGAGCAGACGACGGCCCGTTTGGCCCAGGCGGTGAAAGCCGACGAGGACGCCTTGCGGCGCCTGCTCCGCGCGGTCTCCTCGATGGGCCTGTTCGCCCGCGCCGGCGAGGACACCTGGAAGCACACCGCGCTCAGCCGTCTGCTCCGCTCCGACGGGCCGGGATTCGCCGATCGAGCGCGGGCGCTGGGCGATTTGGCGTGGGCCTCGTGGGGTGCCCTCGCCCACACCGTGCGCACGGGCGAGACCGCCTTCGACCACGTGCACGGCAAGCCCTTCTTCGCCTGGTTGCAAGAACACCCCGAGCAGGCCGCCAGCTTCGGGCGCACCATGACCTCGTTCACGCGCATGACCGCGGAGAACGTGGCGTCGGCCCACGACTTCTCGGCCTACCGCCGCGTGACCGACGTCGGTGGCGGTCACGGTGTCCTGCTCGACGTCCTGCTCGCGCGGAACCCCGACCTACGCGCGACCCTGCTCGATCGCGCCGAGGTGGTGTCCGCCGGGGCGCCG
>CAZYSW010000095.1:0-15031 GCA_964650105.1 uncultured Nannocystaceae bacterium | reverse complement strand
AGATTCGCCCTCTACGGATCGAGGACCTTCTCGGGAGAGATGTCGTGGAGCTCGACGAGCAAGTCTGGTCGAGAGTTCAGACAGCTTTTGCCGACAAGCGAGTGATGGTGACTGGTGCCGGTGGGTCCATCGGGGCCGAGCTCTGCAGGCAGCTCGCCGATCTCTCTCCCGCGTCCCTCGTGCTGTTCGAGGCGAACGAGAACAACCTCTTCGAGATCGAGGAGGAGATTCGCCACAAGATCGGCGAGCGCGCGATCCCTTGCCTGGGAGACGTGCGTGATACCGCGCAGGTCGAGAAAGTCTTCGCGGAGCATCGACCGCAAGTCGTGTTCCACGCCGCGGCGTACAAGCACGTTCCCATGATGGAGCTCCATCCGGCGGCCGCCATCATCAACAACGTCCGCGGCACGCGAATCGTGACGGACGCCGCCGACAGACACGGTGTCGAACGGTTCCTGCTCGTCTCCACCGACAAAGCCGTGAACCCGACCTCGATCATGGGAGCCAGCAAACGAGTCGCCGAGATGGTCGTTCACGCGCGCAACGGCACGAGTTCGACACGCTTCTGCGCGGTTCGTTTCGGAAACGTGCTCGGCTCTCGCGGGTCCGTGCTTCACACCTTTCAGCGACAGATCGAGCAGGGTGGACCGGTCACCGTCACTCACCCCGAGATCACTCGGTTCTTCATGACCATCCCCGAAGCGGTGCGGCTTCTCATTCAGGCCTGTGCCATCGGGGATGGGGGTGAGACCTTCTTGCTGGACATGGGTGAGCCCGTGAAAATCCTGGACATGGCCAAGCAGATGATCCGGTTGGCGGGGCTCAGCGAGGACGAGGTCCCGATCGAGATCGTGGGCCTCCGGCTCGGCGAGAAGCTTCACGAGGAGTTGTTGAGGCACGGCGAGCAGGGGGAGCAGAGCTCCGTCGCCGGCATCATGCTCGCAAAAGCGGCAGCGACCGATCGCATCGACGTGGCCACGTGGGTCGATCGGTTGGAGCGCGCGGGCGAGGAGCAGGACATCGAGACCATCCGACGAATCCTGACCACGGCGACGGGCTATGCCCCGCCCGGCGATTCACCGAAGCCGTCCACCGTGTCCGGGCAGCCGAGTGCCCGGGCCGCGCTCTGACCACGGGTCGCCAGGCGGCGTCCGAAAACGAGCCGCCACGAACAGCCTTGTACCCAGACCTCGAATCTCACCGCTTGCCTGGGCTCGTTACTCAAACCCGGGATTTCGATCTAAAATGGGCTCGGCTTGAGCATGCACGGTCACATCCGCGATGGGCTGTCCCTCCTGCTGGTAGCGCTGGCAGCGGCGTGCGGCCGCTCCGACTTCTTCGACGACCCCATCGAGGTCTCGACGAGCGAGACGACCACGGAGACCACGGGCTCACCGACCACCACCACGACGCCTTCGACCACCGGCCCCCGTCCGGAGTGCCGATCGAACGTCGACTGTCCTCCTGGCGAAGTCTGCATCGACGGCTACTGCCATCCGCCCACCCAGTGCGTCGAGAACAGGGACTGCGACCTGAACGAGATCTGCTACCACGGCGAGTGCACTTGCGTCTTCAACTGCATCCCCTGCCAGGTGGACGAGGATTGCAGTGGGGACCTCTACTGCTGGGAAGGTTTCTGCGTCGGTGGACCGCAGTGCACCGACGACGACGATTGTCGCGCCGCATTCGGCTGCGTCGACGGCATGTGCACCGCCGTCGTGAGCTGCGAAGTCAACAAGGACTGCGACGAGGGACAGATCTGCGCGGGTGGCTTCTGCGATCCGGGCATCGAGTGCGCGCTCAACCATGCCTGCCCAGCCGACCACTTCTGCCAGCACGGCGAGTGCCGTCCCTGGCCTCCAAACTGACCTCGGTTCGCCCGGACGTCCTGTGCGGCTTCCGCAGAGCACCTCGATGTCGTCGTCTTCTCCCCGCTGGCCACGTTTCGAACGCGATGAGATCGAGGCGGCGACTGCCGTGCTGTCCTCCGGAAAGGTCAACTACTGGACCGGGGACGAAGGACGCCAGTTCGAACGAGAGTTCGCCGATTACCTGGGGGTTCGCTACGGCATCGCCCTCGCCAACGGCACCGTCGCGCTGGAGCTCGCGTTTTGGGCCCTGGGCCTCGACGAGGGCGAAGTCGTCGTGCCCGCGCGAACGTTCGTCGCCACCGCGAGTGCAGCGCTGATGCGTGGCCTGACCCCCGTCTTCGCCGACGTGGATCGCGAAAGCGGATGCGTGACGGCAGCGACGATCGAACCTTGTTTGTCTCCCAGGACCCGGGCAGTCGTCGTCGTGCATCTCGGAGGCTGGCCTTGCGACATGGATCCCATCGTGGACCTGTGCAACCACCACGGCATCGCGCTGATCGAGGACTGCGCTCAGGCCCACGGCGCCACACATCGAGGTCGTCGCGTCGGTAGCCTCGCCGATGTCGCCGCCTTCTCCTTCTGCCAGGACAAGATCATGACGACCGCCGGAGAAGGCGGGATGCTGGCCACCGACGACGAGACCCTGTGGAAGAGAGCTTGGTCGCACAAAGATCACGGCAAGGATTGGGACCGGGTCCAGGCCACGAAACACGGTCCTGGGTTTCGCTGGCTTCACGCACGCTTGGGCACCAACTGGCGCCTGTCCGAAATCCAGGCAGCCGTCGGTAGGAGACAGCTCCGGAAGCTCGACGGCTGGCTCGAGCATCGCCGCGCCCTGGCCGCCAGGTACAATCGTCTCTTGTCCGACGTCCCGGGGATCCGCATCGCGTCCCCTCCGGTTCATCAGCAACCCGCCTACTACAAGCACTACGTCTACGTGAAACCCGAGCAGCTCGCTCCCGGGTGGTCGCGTGACCGCATTCTGGCCACGGCTCTCGCGAGGAACATCCCCTGCGCAAGCGGAAGCTGCAGCGAGATCTACCTCGAAGACGCCTTTCCCGCGTCGATGCGCCCGGCGGATCGCTTGCCCATCGCCAAAGAGTTGGGCGAGACCAGCCTCATGTTCCTCGTCGATCCGACAGTCACACCTTCGGACGTGGACCGGACCTGCGAAGGTATCCGCGACATCATGCAAGAGGCGACACGATGACGACCCGCGGAATCTATCCCTTGTTCGGGAAGCGAGCGCTGGACATCGTCGTTTCGGCTTCGGCGATGGCGTTCGGATGGCCGGTCTTCGCCGTCGTCGCCGCGCTGGTGCGCTGGCGACTGGGGTCTCCCGTCATTTTCGCGCAACCCCGTCCGGGGCTCCATGGCAAGCCCTTCACGCTCTACAAGTTCCGCAGCATGACGGATGCGCGCGATGCAAACGGCAACCTGCTGCCGGACTCGATGCGCTTGACGCCCTTCGGAAAATGGCTGCGCAGCTCGAGCCTCGACGAGATTCCCGAGCTCTGGAACGTTCTTCGAGGCGACATGAGCCTCGTCGGCCCCAGACCCCTCCTGGTGGAGTACCTCGATCGCTACGACGAACGGCAGGCACGCCGTCACGATGTTCGACCTGGGATCACCGGTTGGGCGCAAGTCAACGGACGAAATTCTTCGACCTGGGAGGAGCGCTTCGAGCACGACGTCTACTACACCGAGAACGTCTCCCTGTGGTTGGACCTGTCCATCCTGGCGAGGACCGTACACGCGGTCCTCACCCGCCGTGGCATCGCCGAGGAGGGCTCGGCGACGCGCACGCCCTTCCTCGGGCGACGGCTGACCGATCCCGCCGGAGAGCCTCGCTGATGGCTCGCATCGTCGTCGTGGGAGCCGGGGGTCACGGACGCGAGATCGCCGACGTGGTCATGGCCTGTCGCGAAGCCGGAGAAGACGTCGAGCTCCTGGGATTCGTCGACGACGACGAGCGGCTCCATGGGGTCCGGTTCCTCAGGGCGCCGGTGTTGGGGCCCATCGAGTGGTTGAGCGGGCGTGCGACCGAGATCGAAGCCGTGTTGGGGATCGGCGTCCCGCGGATCAAGCAAGCCGTCGCCGAGCGCGTGAGGGGGCTCGGCATCCCCTTTCGTCACCTCGTGCACCCACGAGCGAGCCTCACCCGTTGGGTCAGGCTCTCGGAGGGTGTCGTGATCACGGCTGGGTGCGTTCTGACCAACGAGATCGAGGTTGGTGCTCACGCCCACGTCAATCGCTGCGCGACCATCGGGCACGACTGCCGTATCGGGCCCTATTGCCACATCGCTCCGGGCGCGGTGGTCTCTGGCAACGTACGTATCGAGGAAGGCTGCGACATCGGTGCGAACGCCACGATCCTGCAGAACCTCAGCGTGGGAGCTTGGACCGTGGTGGGCGCCGGCGCCGTCGTGACACGCTCCCTGCCCAGCGGCGTCACGGCGGTGGGTATCCCCGCTCGCCCGCGATGAGGCGCGGATACGCCACTTCGACGCGCCGAGCTACTCGAAATCGACCTGAAGCGAGTAGGCGCCCCCGGTGACGACCAGTTGGTCGACACCGAGGTAGTACTCCCCAGCCCCGGGAATGAAGAACTCGAGGACCGCCAGCCCCGGAGTCCCGGTGTCGAGTTCGTTGGTGCACGCGAGCTCCGTCGACGCGCCGCACCCCGTTCGCACGCTCACGATCGGTCGAAACCCATCCGATCCTTCGAGGGTTACGTACATCATCCCCGGGTAGGACGCCAACAGCCGGAACAGGTTGTCCTTGCCCGGACCCCCGCATTGACTGTCGAAAGAGCCCTGGCCCTGGGAGAAATCGTTGTTCCACACGAACGTCGCCCCGTGGTCCTGCACGATGACTTCGCTATGAATGGAGCACTGGCTCAAAGGCGGCGGGCCTGGCGAGATCTCCAGAGAGAAGTTTCCAACCGTCCCTTCCGGTGAGTCCACGATGAGGCTGTAGGGGACTCCCGCGGTGAGGAACATATGGCGCGGCGTGCCCGGAGTCATCGCTACACACATCCGCGTGAACCCCTCGTCCGTCGCGCACCCGCTGTTCTGTACGCGCAGCGTCGGAGTGAAATCCGTCTCCTCCGGGATGAAACGGAACGTCACATCGCCCGAAACCTTCGGGACGAAGGAGTAAACCCGCTCGGGTCCCTCGTCCGCACCACACCAACCAGTGTAGAGCCCACCGCCGTGAACGGTCCCCACGACGACCTGCGATTCGACGGTGAGGGGAACCGGGTTGGTGCAGCTCCCCTCCCGTCCTTCTCCACCGGCATCCTCGAGGTGCCCGCCCCCGATCCCGTCGAACGACGGGTCCGTCCGCAACCCACAACCCGCTGCGCTCGTGCAGAGGACCAGCAGCGCAACGATGCCCGGGCGGGACAGGTCAGCCTTCATACCCGATGGGTTTAGCATCGGCGGTTTTCGCACGTCAAAGAGGAGGCGGGGCCCTGCAAGCCAGGGGACTCCCCCCTCGCGTGCTCGGAGCCCATGGCGAGGCGGCTTCGGTCGCGCTGCGTTCCCGGAACTCGGGTCCACGGGTGGGCGGGGACGACCTTCATCGCCATGCGCCACGGGCACCACTGCGGCACACGGCATGGCACCCAGCCTCGTGTGTCCCGAAGCAAGGATGCTCGCAGCCGCGCAGGAATCGCCACCTGGACCTCGGGTCTTCCAGGCCGAGTAGAGTCCCCCCGAGCCAAGACACGCTCGGGAGCGCCTCCTGCAAACCCGCCGTCGCCGTCGTTCCATCACCCGACCGACGCTCACCTGGGCAGAGGTTGGACGCGACGTGTGGATCGCGCAAACTTCAGGTCGTTCCGACGCCCCGTTGCGAGCGGGCGCCGCTGCGCCGAGCGATGCATACCGAGCGACAGCCCGAGACCAGTGGCGAATCGAAAGCGCAAAGTTCCTTCTCGCTCCGTCGGCTGGTGGGTCGAGTCGCAACGGTCGCGAGTGGGTCGGCGACGGGTCAGCTCGTCACAGTCGTCGTCTCACCGTTCCTGACCCGCCTCTATGCTCCCGAGGCCTTCGGCCTCCTCGCGACCTACATCGGCATCGTCGGCATCCTACTCGTCGTCTCTTCGTTGCGATACAACCTCGCGATCGTCGTTCCCGCCTCGCACACCGAGGCGGGAGCCCTGCTCCGCGTCTCCACGCTCCTGGTGCTCACGACCGCAGGGATCACCGCGGTTGTCGTCGCACTCGTCCCAGCCGCGTGGTATCCCGGTGCTGCACTTCGCGAACTGGCCCCCTACGCGTTCTTCGTACCCCTGGCTCTTCTCGGTGGAGGTCTCCAGGAGGCGTGTTCCATGTGGGCGGTCAGCCACCAGGCCTATCGGCGCCTCGCGCTCGCGCGTGCGACCGATGGCACCGTACGCGGGATCTCCCAGCTCGCGCTCGCTTTTGTCGGCGCACTCGGACCTGCAGGTCTTCTGATGGGTGACGTGCTCGGACGTTGGCTCGGGGCAGTCGTCATCGCCCGCACTCCGGCACCTTCATCCGACTCCCGTACTCGCATCGGAATGTACGAGGCAGCACGTAGGCATCGTCGCTTCGCTGCCTTCGGTGTTCCCGCCGCCCTCCTGAACGCTGCGGGTGTACACGCACCCGTAATCGTCTTCGCCTGGTTTTTCGGCATGGACGTCGCCGGATGGTTCGCGCTCGGCCAGCGCGTGATCGCGATCCCGATGAGCCTCGTAGGACACGCGGTCGCGCAAGTCTTCACGGGAGAGGTCGCAACACTCGCGCGCGAGGCACCGCGGGACCTTCGAAAAGCCTTCCTCAAGGTCTCCGCATCCTTGATGGCCGTGGGATTGGCACCAACCGCCGCACTGGCTCTGACCGGCCCCACCTTCTTCCGGCTCGTTTTCGGAGAAGAGTGGGCCGAAGCAGGCGTGTACGTTCGCATCGCCGCAGTCACGTACCTCCTGCAGGTCGTCGTCTCCCCTCTGTCTCACATCCTGAACGTCCTCGGACGACAAGCGCTTCAGCTCGCGTGGGATTCGGGGCGTCTGATCGTCGTGACCACCGCCATCGCCGGTGCTGCATATGCGGAGGCCAGCGCCGCATCTGCCGTCGGAGCTTTTGCTCTCTCACTTGGCTCGGCGTACGTCGTCCACTGGTGGCTCATGTGGAGCGCCGTTCGCCGCGTGGGGCAGTCGGTACTCCCAGACGACGGCACCCGTCGCGTAATATAGACGCTCCCCCGCAAATGCGAAGCCTGCGGTGACAGGTCGTGGTACTCGGCTCACGAGCGACGCCTCACCACCGGGCGTCACCGCAAACACTCCTTCCTTCGCGAGGCCCCAGAGCGTCCCATCCGACGCGCGCGCGATCGAGTTGTACGTATTGGGGGTGCCGACCGTGAAGGGCACGGCGGTGGTGCTGACGACCCGCAGCTCGTCGACATCGAACCTGAACAGCACGTCGGGAGCGGCGAATCCGTAGACCAGGCCATCCGCGCCCACGACGAGGTCCGTGAGCCGTTCGGCGCCGGGCACGGGAATCGTCGTGAACACCGTATCCTTGGAGCTCGGATCCCACACGAACAAGACAGCCTCGGCGGCCACGGGATCGGTTCCCAAGCCCAAGTTGACGTCCGTCCCCCCGACCAACCGACCCTTCACGTACGCCAAGCTGACGACGCTTTGACCTGCGACTGGACTGCGCATCGGGACGAACTTGTTCACGTCAGGACGAAGCTGTCCGAACACGCCCTCCACTCGACCATAGCCCGGTACCGCACCGACGTAGATGGACCCGTCGAGTGCGGCCAGCATCGCCATGGGCCGCCAGCCGTCGTCCCTCTGTGGTGGATAGATGAGAAGGGGGTTGGATCCCGAGCGGGATGACGGCGCGAAGGGCCTGGTCGGATCGTACACGATCAACGGCGCAGTGCCCCCGTAGAGCGCCGCGTACAGCTTCGAATCCACGCTCACGAACGCATAGGTCTCACCGCCGCCCAGCGTCCCGATCTTCTCGAGGTCTCCGTTCCGCGGGTCGATCCGAAAAACGTGGTTCGGAAGAAGCGTACTCCCATACAGCAGGCCGTCAGGGCCCAACCCGAGGCGAAAGACGTGAATCGGACGACCTGGATACTCGAACTCCTGTCTGCGGATCACGCGACCTCCGGCATCCACGAGCTCGAGCTCGGCCGTGTTGCCTGGACGGATGAAGAGACCCTCTCTCCAGACTGGCGAGCTCGGCGCGGGCCAATCCGCGGCGCGCATCTCGGACAGTCTCGTCCCGGCGATCGAGAAGCGGTGTTCGCCGATCGCCGCGTAGACCTTCCCCGTACCGCTCGAGTGTACCCTGCCGAACCCAGCCACCGTCATACCAGGGGGCGTCAGATCTCGCTTCGCACCCGTCGAAATTTCGTACGCGACAATCCCTGCACGCGCCGACCCCGTCCCGACGTAAATCATGCCGGCGTCATCGGCCGCGATGGAGCGCGCATAGTGGGACCCTACATCGACCCTCCCGAGATCCCGAAGCTCTCCGGTCTCCGGATCGACACGAATCAACTTCGCAGAAGGATACGTGCATCCGTAGATCCTCCCGTCCGAACCGATCGCAAACTCCCAAATATGAGTCTCCGATGGAGCAGGCCTCCCTAAATCACGGATCACGCCCGTGGTGGGATCCAACCTCAGAACGTGTCCGTTCGGGAAAGTCCCCGCATAGATGCGACCGTCCGGCCCCTCGATCAAGCTCCACGCCCCCAACTCGCTGCGAACCGGCGAGGAGAACACCTGGACGTCCCTGGACGATTCCTGGACGGCGACGATCTCGAGGGGCTCGCCGTAGTGGACATAGGAGAGGTACACACGCCTCGATCCCGCTGCGGGCCCCGGACCGACGATCGTGGCGAGGACCTTCCCCACGCCCCGAGAAACGGCGAGAACACGGGAGCAGCCTCGTGCATCGTCGCTCGAGCACGTACCTTGCGGAGGGATGACGGGTCCGCCAGGCAGCATGCCCACGCCGAGCAGCCAACTCGCGACCCCCAGGAGCACCATTGCGCGTCAGGCTATCAGGCGGGCGGTGCGTCCGGGAGGCCATCACCTGGCGCCATGGACGCACGACCGGCCAGGAAGGCCCGCGCCTCGGTGACATCGCCTCGAAGGCCGCTCCACCGCGCTGCCCGAGCCGTCGACGTGTCCTCGAGACGAGGGGTTTGCGCCACCACGAGCCGCTTCATCTCCGAAGCGCCGCCTCATAGAGCTCCTCGTGCATGGAGAGAAGATTTTCGATCGCGTAGCGGCTCACTTGTGCACGCGCCTCCTCTGCAAGCCTGCTCCGGAGATCTGCGTCGGCCGCCACTGTGCGCATCGCTTCTGCGATGGCTTCCGTGTCTCCTACCGGGTGGAGAATTCCGCCCCCCTCGGAGATCAGGTCTCGCGTTCCCCTGATGTCCGCTCCGATCACGGGAAGGCCCATGCACATCGCTTCCATGACACTCCTGGGGAGCCCTTCCCGCTGCGACGGAAAGACGAAGCCGTGGGCGGCTGCCAGGAGCACCGGTACGTCTCGACGATATCCGAGAAAATGGACACGACGCGCGAGACGAAGCTTCCGTGTCGACTGGTGCAACGAATCGCGCAGCGGCCCATCTCCGACGATCGCCAGATGAATGCGATCGTCATCGATTCTCTTCATCGCCTCGATCAGGTCGGCGTGCCTCTTTTCAGGAGACAACTCCCCCACCGCGACGAAAAGCACGTCCGACTCGGTCAACCCGATCTCGCCACGCACACTCGCGATCGCGCTTTCGTCGAGGGCGGCCGTGGAGTATGCCGAGACGTCGATCCCGATCCCCGGCATCCGCACGATCCTGGCGGCCGGCAGCCTCATGTATCTCCGTGCCATCGTCTCGTCGTACTCGTTTATGACCACGAGATAGTCCGTCCAGCGAGAGGCGATCACCTCGGCCGCCAGGTATGCGAGGTTGCTCGCCCATCGCCCGTGGGGATGAAAATGGAATCCGTGCGCCGTGTAGATGACCCGAGTAGTACCGGTGGAACGAACTTTCCTGATGGCAATGCGCGTGAGAGCACTCGCGATCGGCGTATGGACATGCACGATGTCATACGCCTCCGCTGATACCAACGCATGGACGATCCGCGGCCCCATGAAGAGCCCACGAAGATCTCGAAGCGTCCGCTGCCACGGGACGTCATGAACGGCGTCGAATGCCTCGGCACACACGGGGTCCGACGAGACACCACACGCGGCGGCTTCGACCCTCCATCCTTTCCCGCGGAAGTGGGCTGCATAGGGAAGCAGGAATGCCTTCAGCGTGACCGGTACGGTCGCTACGACCAACAAGCTCGGCACCGTCGGCCACGTGTACGACGCGGGGAACGAGGAGTCCAGAACCGTTCGATCACGAGGAGCGCTCGACGCGCGCAAGAAGACGCCCTCGACTCTTCGAGCCTCGGTGGTGCTGCGCAACCGGGATCGACGGTGACGCGGCCTCGGGTCACCGAGGCCGCGTCTGCCGGACGACTGTGCGAAAATTGAGATCGCCGCGTCGCGCCGCCGACGCACGAACGAGATCAGGAGCGTGTGGTCGAGTTCCTCCTCATAACCTTCGCGGTCCTGGCGATCACCGTCTCGCTCCTGATTGGGCGCGCAACGATGTGGGGGTCGATCGCGCTGTCGCCCTTGTTCGTCTTCGTCGCCTGTTCGGTCGTCTTCGTGAACGTCGGGTTCGTGGTGCTCTACCTGCGCAACGGCGACGCGAGCGCCTCGAGAACAGCGCTTGCGGTCGTTTCTGCGGGGATCCTGTCGGTCGCCATCGGGGGCGTCATCGGCAACGCACTGTCGAAGGGGGCGCATCGCTGGCGCCAGCTCACCTCCACGGCGACCACGCCTGACCTTCCATACTCCCTCGCAATGGGCGCGGCGCTGGTGGTCTTCGCGGTCGTGCTCTCGTATTTCGTATTGCTCGGTTACGTCCCTCTGTTTTCGGGTATCTCGTATTTTTTCACGCATGGGTTCGTCAGCGGCCTCACGAACACCTTTCGTGTTCAACGTGACGTCTACGTCAACCCAGAGGGCACTTACATCCCGCTACAGGGCTTCTTGGAGGTCGTCCGCTACTTTGGGTTACCGATCGTGGCCATCTGGTTCCTGGCCTTTCGTCGACGGGGCATGCAGCCCAGGACGTCGCTGGTCATGGTGCTGATGAGTGGGGTGCTCACCGTACTGACTGGCCAAAGGTGGCCGTTGATGTACTTGCTCGCGGCGCTCCTCGTCTACTGGTCATGGACCGAACCAGATCCGGCACGATATGGACGGTTCGTGCGGCGAACGCTGGCCGCCAGCTTCTGCATCGGGATCGTCTTGTCCGCCCTCCTGGGACGCACTTTCGAGGCGGAGCTCGGCTGGTGGGAGATGCTGGGACTCGGCTTCATCGACCTTCTGGAACGCGTCGTCGTGGGGTACGTGGAGGTCCCCTTCGCCAGCTATGAAGTGTACTTCGACGTGTATCCACCACTTCTGGGTGCTTCCTGGTGGCAGAACCTGATCGCGTACCTGCCAGGTCCGGAACCTAGCTTCCCCGTCACGTTCTACCAGATCGTTACAGGCGATACGGTGGGCTTCACCGCGGCGCCCGACTTCTACACGGAAAGCTTCATCAACTTCGGGTGGCCTGGAGTGGTCGCGATCGGTCTCGCGTGGGGCGTCTTCCTCGGCTTCCTTCAAGCGTGGATCATGCGCGCCACCCGCTCTCTGTACCGCCTGGCGGAGGCCTCGATGTTGACGATGATGATCGGCTTCGCCTCGATATCGGGCATCTCCTTCCTCCTCGGTGGGCTCATCGTCGTGGTCTTCGTCAAGGGAGTCCTGTTCGGCATCATCTTCCTTCGCGAGCTCGTTTCGCCGACGCCGTAGCCTCCGAACCTCCCCCCTCGTCTCGAAGGCCTCCTGGGGACCGAATCGCTGGAGCGGCGTCACTGGCTGCGCTATAGACGATGTGAATGCCGCGTCAGCTTCGGTACCTCGCTCTTCAGGCAGCACGCGAAGGCCAAGCGAGCCACGCGCACGTGCACGAGATCATCGCAGGTCTGTCGCGCCGAGGCTGGTCCGTGGTTCTGCACCAGCCGGCCTACACCGGGTCCCCCGGCGCCACTCGGCGCGCAGTTGCGTTCGCGACCGCGCAGGCCGGCCTCGTCGCGCGCATGGTCAGGGATCGTACGCCGCTCTACATTCGAGCCCACTTTGCGGCACTCCCGACCGCGGCAGCAGCCAGGCTCCTTCGAATCCCGGTCGTGCAGGAGCTCAACGGGCCATACGACGACCTTTTCAACGCTTGGCCATCGACGCGGAGGTTCGCACCTCTCTTCCGTTGGGCGGCTCGATCTCAACTCGAGTGGGCCGATGCCGTCATCGTGAACACCCCGGGGCTGCGCGCCTGGCTCGAGAACGAGATCGGACCGTTCGAGGGCGCCGTTATTCCCAACGGAGCCAACACCGAGCTGTTCTGCCCGGAAGCGACGACAGACCGGGCGCTTCCGTCGACGTTCGTAATCTTTTTCGGCGCCTTCGCAAGATGGCAGGGAATCTCCACGCTATGCGATGCCGTCGAGTGTCCGGAGTGGCCTGACGATGTGCATCTCGTCGTCGCTGGCGACGGATTGGAACGAAGGACGGTGGAGGACCTGGCACGCAGGAACGCGCGCGTCCACTACCTCGGCTCGGTCCCGTACAGAGAGATGCCAGGCCTCGTCGCAAGAAGCCTCGCTGGCTTGAGTCCCAAGAACACCAGTGGCGGTCACCTGAGAATGGGCCTTTCACCACTCAAGGTGTACGAGATCCTGGCCTCGGGGGTGCCAGCGATCGTCACCGACATCCCGGGCCAAGTCGAGATCGTGCGCGAGCACGAGTGCGGCATCGTGATCCCTCCCGAAGATCCCGTCGCGCTTGCACGCGCCGTCGCGGACCTCCACGCAAACCCTGAGCTGGCTCGGGCGATGGGAGCCCGCGGACGGCAAGCCGTCGTCGAGCAGCACTCCTGGGATCGCCGCGCCGCCGACACGGATGCGCTGCTCGAGCGGGTCTGGGGGGTCCACGTCGAGTAACACCTCCTCGCCTTTCGACGTTCCGACCGGCGCCTTCGGCGTGCCGGGCACCCCGGGCAGCGTCCACGAGCGCCCGATTCCGCGCAGCGAGACGCGCTGAGCGGGACCGTGGGGGCGGCACGACCGGACGCCGTTTTGTGACTCCTCTCGCCCGCCCGGGCGGCACCGGCGACACGATCGCGACATCCTCGCATGCTCGCTGCTACCTTCTGCGACAGCGGAAGCCTCGCCTTTGGCCATCTACTGCGTTGTTCCTCTCCCTGTCTGCCTGCGGGGACGACGAACGCTCCACCCATGGGTCGGACGCCACGGGTTCCATCACGTCGGACACCACGGGTTCCGTCACGTCGGACACCACGGGTTCCGTCACGTCGGACACCACGGGTTCCGTCACGTCGGACACCACGAGTTCCCTCCCACTGCCCCTGGTCGTTGCAGACCTCGCTCGTGTCCTCGACGCACTTCGCATCCCCGGGGGAGCATTCCACGCAGCCCAGCTCGGGTACGCAGACGTCGTCTCCGCACGGCTGCTCGTTCACGTAGCCGCCCTGGCGGACGACCCGCTCGTATCGTCGCCCGTCACCGTGTCGTCGGTGCGCGTCGGTTCCGCAGTGTCGGCCGTGGTCCCGTCGACGCTTTCACTGCTGCCGGTGCCGTCGGTGTCCGACGTTCCCTCGAACATCCCCACATGCGACCACCTCGAAGAGTCGAGGTTCCCCATCGACACGCTCGCCACCGAGTACGTCGTCGTCCCGCCGATCCAGCATCCCGACAACACGAAGCTCAAGGCGCAAATCGTACGCGTCATCGCTACCAGCGACAACACCAACCTCGTGTTCGAGCCCGATCAGGGGCTCCCCAACGTGCTGCAAAAGGCGGGCGACTTCGTGGAAACCCCGATGACCACCAACGCCTTCTCGGTCGAAGCCGACAAGAAGATCCTCGTCGCGCAGTCCATGGTCGGACAGAACGCGGGCTACGGCACCAGCGATCCAGCCATGGTGCAGGCGGTCCCAGCGAAGCAGTTCCGCAACAACTACTTGTTCTTCGCCGCCACGTCGTGGCTGGCCAACTACGTCGACATCATCGCCCCCACCGGCACGAGCGTCACCCTCGATGGCATCAACGTCGGCGGCTGGACGCAGATCGGCAACACCGGCTTCTCCGTCGCACGCCTGCCGCTGTCGAACGCCGGCGACGGCAGTCACACCATCGACGCAAACCAAGGTGTCGGCATCTCGGTGTACGGCGTGCAGAGCTCGGGCAGCTATTGGTACCCCGGAGGGCTCGACCTCGACATCCTCCTGCAGTGATCTTTGGCGTCCTCTCAACGCCGGCTCGCCTCCACCAGCCCGGCCCGCGGGCCGGCGACGTACGAGAACCGCGTAGATCCCTCGACGCAGGCGACCTGGGGTCGCCGTTCCGAAACACCGTTCATGGGACGGGACCCGTCGCCTGCGCCCCGACGAGCGCCACCCGCTCGAAGTTGTAGACCCGGATCTTCGCCTGCATCGGGCGCAAGAACACGTCCGCGTACGCGCGATGCACCGGATCGACGCGGTAGCGCTCGACCGCGTCGACATCATCGAGCACGACCTCGATGCACAGATCCCACTCTCGTCGCGTTCGCTCGTCTGCAGGCGTGCAGACCCGCAGTGCCCTGACCCCCTCGGCATCCCGCAGGGTGATTGCCGTGGTTTCCACGATGCGTGAGCGCTGTTCGTCGGTTCGGTACTCGGGGTGCAACTTGATCAGCACGACACGTTCGATCACTCACGCATGGTACTGAAACCCGCTTCGCTGCGGCGGAACAGCGTCCGCGCGCCGCTGGCCATCCGGGTGAACGTCGATCACGACGACGACTCGGTGGCCCGCCGGCCGGCGAGGCCGCTGCTCCATCGCGACGGTGGGCCCGCCGAAACCGACGTTCTACGGGCGGCAACATCGTTCGGTGGGAGGTCCGCCACGCACTGTCCGATGTGCGTTCGGGCATCGCCGCACTCCCTCCACCCCCTCTCTTCGCCCTTCCTAGACAGACTGCCCGTTC
>CAZYSW010000094.1:5037-15067 GCA_964650105.1 uncultured Nannocystaceae bacterium | reverse complement strand
GATCGCGCGTATGGGCCAGCGCGGTCCGGGCTTCGATGGCCGCCAGCGTCTCGCCGACGCAGGCCTCGCGCACGACCGCCTCGAGGATCGCGGACCGATCGGTCGTCGGGCGCTTTGCGCCGAGGTCCAGCGGGCCGGGACCGATGGGCTCGCCCGCGTAGGCCGAGGCGAGCGCGAAGCATCGTCGTGCGTGGTCGATCTCGTCGGCCATCGCCCGCTGGGTCGCGGCGAGCAGGTGCGGTGGTGCGCCCAGGGCGAGAAGCTGCAGGGCGAAGTGCGCGAACGAGGCCACCGATGCGTGCTCCATCTGGGCAGCCCGGCTCCAGTGATGGGCGAGCGCTGCTCGCGTGCGGGCATCGAGCGACGACGCCACGAGGACCATCGTCGGGTCGTGCCAGTCGCCGCGCGCGACGAGGTCTGCAGTTCGCATCGCGCCGTCGACGAACAGCGGCCTGCCGCAGCAACAAAAATTCTCGCACTGCCAGTCGCCTTCGGCTTGCGGGAAACAATCGATGAATTCCGGGCAGTGGGCGTCCACGGTGCAGCCGTCCGCGGGCGTGAGACAGGCCGTCCGATACGTCACGTCGCAACCGTCGTCCCCCGATCCCAGTGCGCACAGCGAACCACCGCAGGCGGCGTCCGTCGTGCAATCGGCGGGGATACACTGCGTACGACCGGGGTACCCGGGGGTCGCCTCTCCCCCACAGGCGCAGATCATGCCCTCGCCACAATCGGCATCGGAGACACAGCCCCAGCGGCAGCCGCACCAGATCTCCCCGTAGTTCTCTTCGAGACACGCTCCGTAGGGCCGCTCGCCGCAGTCCGCATCCGACTCGCAGCCCGTCCCCGGGACCGAGCAGGCGGTGCCGGTCGGGACGGGAGCGAGGCACTCGACCACCTCCACGCGGTGAATCACCCCGTTGGCGCACACGACGAATCCAGTCGGGGCGGAGGCACCCACGTCTCGCTGCATGATCGGCTGCGGGTCTTCGCAGTCGATCGGCGGCGGCATCTCGGTGGTCGATCCCTCTTCGCCCGACGAGCCGGTGTCGGTTCCCTCGGCACTCGAACCGTCGTCGTGGCTTCCGCCGCTCGATCCGCTGCCGCTGCCGCTGCCGCCGTCGTCCATCCCGCCGACCTCGGGTCCGCACGCGGCGGCCCACAGCCCCATCGCCGCCAGGATCGATCGACGCACTCCATTCGAGCCATACGGACCGTAAGTCATGCGCCTCAGGGTATCCGCTTCTGCGGACCTCTTCTGCGGACCTCGAGCACCCTGCGGGCGCCCACCGACGTTCAATTGCACCAGAGCGGCGCTTGCCGGGCCCGAACATGAAGTCCAACCCGAACCCCGAAGGCCGGGGCTGCGACGCGTTCCAGCCGACCCGGACGCGGGCGAGGCCCGGGTTCGAAGATGCGCTCGAACCGCATAAGGCGGGGCGCCGGCATCGTGACGGACGCAGACCACCGCGTGTGCGGTGGTCGAGGTCGACCCCGTGGCCGTCACGCCGCGTGCGGACGTCGATGGAGGACGTCGGAGGGTCGAAGAGGTCGGTGCCAGCGCCGCGCCGACGTGTGCACGCGACGTCCCCGAGGCGTGCTAGCGCGTGAAGGTGTAGTCGAGGGGGTCGATGAAGTCGGGGCGAACCTGGACGTGGAGGGACGAGGAGCGGTTCCGCTCGACCCGGAAGTGAACGAGGCTGTGCTCGAAGATGGGGTCGGCCCAGGTACACGAGAAGGTATCCGCATCGTGGTGGACCAGAGGGCAGCGGAGATTGCCGTGGTCGGAGAGATCGAGGACGAGGCCGTCGCCCTCCAGGCGGACCTCGGCGCGCCCCAGGAGCGGATTGCGGAAGGTTCCCGCGTAGCGCGGCAAGGGAAGCGAGGGCTCCTGCTTCGCCGACGTCCGAAGGATCGCCTTGGTCTCGGCGCGCTCGACCTCTTGCTGGAGCGCACGGGTGACGCGATCGGGGGGCTCGAGGCCCAGGAAACGATCGACGACGGTGGCGGCCAGAAGCGAGGCGGTCGGGCTCTCGTTGTTGGTGAGCACCACGACCCCGAGCTGCTCCTCGGGCACCAGGGTCACTCGAGAGATCATGCCCGGCAGTCCGCCCGAGTGCGTCACGACGAGGCGACCGGCATAATCGTGGAGCACCCAACCCAGGCCGTAGGCGACGAAGTGCCCCTGCGGCGGCTCGGGTGGGCGGGCCTGCGGAACGAGCGTGTGGGGCTGCCGGGTGACCTCGATGACGGCGTCGGGGACGATGCGGCGGCCGTCGAGCTCGCCGTGCCCGAGCTGCATCCGGATCCAGCGGGCCATGTCCGCGACGCTGGAGTTGAGCGCGCCCGCGGGTCCGGCGTTGTCCACGTTCAGGTACGGGATCACCCGACGGGCGTCGTGACGACCCATGTGGGGTGCGGCGACGTTGCCCAGGCTCGGCAGATCGTCGACGCTGGCCACCGTTCGCGTCATCCCGAGGGGCTGCAGGAGGCGGTCGCGAACGACCTCGTGCCAGGGCTTGCCGGTCTTGGCCTCGATGACCTCTCCGGCGAGGACGTACATGAGGTTGGTGTAGCCGTAGCGCTCGCGGAAATCGTGGGCCGCCGGCACGTGTCGCAGCCGTGCGACGAGCTGATCGGTATCGATGCGCGAGCCGATCCAGGACAGGTCGCCCGCCCAGGTGTCCAGACCGCTGCGGTGACAGAGGAGGTCGCGGACGCGGAGGCGAGAGGTCGTGTACTCGTCCCACAGCTTCAGATCGGGGAGGTGCGCGACGACGCGGTCGTCCCAGTCGAGCTGTCCGTCGGTGACCAGCAAGCCCAGCGTCGTGGCGACGAACGCCTTGGTGTTCGAGGCGACGGCGAATACGGTGTCGGGATCGACGGGATCGCGCTTTCCGGCTTCGCGGACGCCGTAGCCCCTCGCGAACACCACCTCGTCGCCTCGGACGATGGCGATGGCCAGCCCGGGCACGTCGAAGGCGTTCATCATGACCTCGATGTCGCCCTCGACGAGCTTCAGAGGATCGGCGGGGACGCCGGTTTTCTCGGCGTTCCTCTCGGACGGGGCGACGGACGTCGGGGTGGGAGCGGTGGTGGTGGACTCGGGCCGGCATCCGGCCGCGAGGCAGCCCAGGGCCAGGCCGAGCCACCGAACGTTCGAGGACCTCCACGCCAGACGAAACCGCGACGAGACCGGCATGCGCGAATGTTCGCACGCGACCGCGCCGGGCGTCGATCTGCGGCCGTGGAGGTCCTTTCGTTCGCGAGGTCGAAGACGTCGAACGGCCCGGTCGACATGCTTCGGCGCAGATCGAGCTCATCGAGCGCCTGGAGACCGGTGTCGGGGATGGCCTCCAGGCGGCAATCGAAGAGCTTCACCGAGCGCAACCGAGGCAGCAACGCGAGCTGCTCGAAGCCGTCGGCGAAATCGAGGCGCGGGTCGGCGGAGCGATCGAAGTCTTCGACGAAGGCGACTCGTCGGTGATCTCGTCGAGCGTTCCGTCCGGAGTCGAACTCGTGGTCGGAGGCCCGGAGCTCCTCGCGGTCGTCCGTCACGCTCCTGTCCGGGTCGTCCGCCATCGCCGTTTGGGGCGAGCGCTCGGGCCCATCGCCGCGTGCCGGCCGCAGGGCGGCCGAGGATGGCCGCCGTGTCGGTATCGTCGCCGCGTCTCGATGCCGGCCGGCTTGCAGGGCAAGCTAGTTGCAGTCCCCGGCGACGAAGTCGGAGACCTCGACGTCGGGTCCCATGCAGGCGTCCTGGAGCGCTGCGCCTTCCAGGTAGATGCAGGACTTTACGCCACCACGGTAGACCTCGAAGCAGCCGCCTTCGCCGAAGGGCTCATCGGGGTTGCAGGGGACGCAGCGGTGGGTCCTCCCGTCGCACACGAAGCTGTCGTCGCAGAAGAACGACCGGCAGTACTGGTCCTTGATGTCCTGCCCGAACAACACGGCGGTGTCGATTCCGGAGGTCACCGCGACCGCGGCCGGCGTGTTGGGGTCCGAGTCGTCGCAGATGGTGATGTCCGGGTTGGCCTTGCTGGGCTGGGCGACCAGGCCCGCCATGCAGCCGACACCCGGCTCGGGCGGGCAACCCCGGGCACCGGGGGTCTCGCTGCACGGCTCGTAGCGGGATGCGGAGCTCAACTGCTCGAAGGCGGCCGGGTACGCGTCGTCGGGGTTGAAGCCCATCATCGGGTTGCAGTTGGGCGTCTTGAACTCGGCGACGCAGATCTTGTCGACCTCGGTGCTGTCGAGGTCGGCGTCCTCGTCGAACTTGCACACCGCCTCGTACCGATTGTCACCGGTCGGGGGGCAGTCGTCGACGCTGCCACACCGCTCCACCTCGTCTCGCGGCTGCAGGATCGCGGTGCAGGCGAGACCGGTTCCCAACCCGAGGCAGAGGGCGAGGGCGGAAACGGGGCGAGGGGGACGATGGGGCATGGGCGAGCGTCCTTGGTCGTTCAGGTCGCGGCGTGGGCCGGTTGCGGCCTCAGCCCACCGCTCGGGTGGGCGCGGGTTCGGAGCTTACGGAGGCGCCCTGGGGAGCGCAAGCGGGCAGAAGGACCTCGAAGGTGGTCCCCTCGGGCCCCGTCTGCGCCACGCGAACGGTGCCCCCGTGATCGGAGAGAATCTCCTGCACGGTCGGCAGCCCGAGCCCGGTTCCCCAGGCCTTGCAGGTGTAGAAAGCCTCGAAAATGCGCTCCATCTTCTCGGGGGGCAAGGGGATCCCGGGGCCGTTGTCCCTCACAACCACGCGCACGCGCTCGTCCTTACACTCGAGCGACAGCTCGATCCGGGGGCTGTGTGCCGACCGCGCCGCGCCGGGATCCTCGTCGTCGACGGCGGCCTCCTGAGCGTTGCGCAGCAGGTTCATGAACGCCTGGCGCAGTTGCCCCGCGTCGCCCATGACCCACACGGACTCGGACGGCATCGATCGCACCACCTCGACACCGGCCATCTCCAGCTCGGCGCCCATGAAGTCGAGCAGGCTGCTCAGCTCGTGGCTCAGGTCGACGGGATGTCGCTCGGGCGGGGGACGGCGAGCGAAGCTCAGGTAGGCCTCGGTCACCGCGGCGAGACGATCGATCTCCTTGGTGATCTCGGCCAGGAGGTGGCGTGCCTCGGGGCTGGGGTTTTCGAGCTCGTCCTCGAGCAGCTCCACGTTGAGGCCGACGCTGGAGAGGGGGTTTCGAATCTCGTGGGTGATCTGCGCCGCGAGCTGGCCCGCGGCCGCGAGTCGTTCGCCGCGCAGCAATCGTCGCTCGCGTTCTTCCAGCGCCGCGGCCATCTGGTTGAACTCCTCGGCGAGCTGGCTCACCTCGTCGCCCCGATGCGAGCCGCGGATCACCACGCGCTGCGCCCAGTCGCCGCGCCCGAGGTTGCGCACGCGCGCGGTGAGCTGACGCAAGGGGCGAAGCGTGAAGAATACGCCGATCGTGGCCAGCACGCCGAGCGCCGACGTGAGCATCGTCAGCCCGAGCATGAGGCGCTCGGTCTTGGCCCGAGCCTCGCGGACCTCGTCGCGGAGCTCCTCGATGGCGCGCTTGCTCTGCGCCGCGAGCGACTTGAAGAGCTGCGTGATCTGAGCCTGGGTCTGAATGTCGATGAGCACCTGCGCGGGGTCGACCATCTCGTCGAGCGCGGCGAGGTTCTGCAGCTCGTCGAGCGACGCCTGGATGCCGCGCAGCTCCTCGAGCTGCTCGTCCCCCCCGTAGCGCGCCGGATCGGCCAGCGCGTCGTCGATGGGCTCGCGCGCGCGGGCGATTCCTGCGTTCCGCGCGTCGAGCGCGACCATGAAGGTGGCCAGGAAGGCCGCGTCGGGCCGATCGGCGCCGGTCGTCTCGTTTTGTTTTTGGTGGGTCCGGATCTGCTCGTGAACCCGCACGGCCTGGACGTGGGCCTCGGCGAGCCGCTGATTGAAGACGACGTAGACCTCGGTGAGCCGATCGAAGCCGGCCTGAAACGCGCGCAACTGCCCCAACATCACCAGGGCCGACGCGCCCGCCGCCACCAGGACCGCCAGCACGAGCACCGAAATCCGGGCCGCCAGGCTGTGGCGGAGCCCCGAGGAAGTCCCCACTGTGCGCGTGTTGCCCTGCCTCGGCGTGCCGTCGAGCCCGAGGGATTCTGGAGAGCCCGCCTCCACCTTCGTTCGACGATAGACCGCATCCTCGCACCGGGCCAGCGCGCAATGCGAAACGAGGCTTCCCAGGCGGCTTTCCGCATGCAAGGGTAGGCGTCGGCTCATGTTCGGCTCCATGCTCGCCACGCGAACGGCCCCGACTCGACTCCTCAGCCTCCTCGCCGCGGTCGCGACGACCGCAGCGGTCGTCCCGACGCCGGTCCGCGCCGCGGGGACCCACGCGACGACGGTCGACGGTCCCACGTCGGTGCTGGGTCTGGAGGGAGACAACGAGAAGGCCGCCGCGGCCCTGACGGACGCGCTGCGCAAGGCGTTCGCCGACCGGTGGATGAGTGGGGGCCAGGAGGTGAGCCTGCTCGAGATCCGCCTGACGATGGGTTGCGAGAACGAGGAACCCGCCTGCCTCGCCGACGCGGGCAAGTCGCTGCAGGTCCGCCACCTCGTCTACGGACACCTCGACAAGGCGGGCAAGGACTATCGGCTCGACATCTGCATTCTCGACGTGGAGACCGCCTCGGTGCAGGCTCAGAGCACGATACCGATCGCGGCCGCCGATCTGGCGCCCGATCGGATCGACGCGCAGGCCCGGCGAATCGTGAGCAGCTTGCTTCCGGGTGGCGAGGCGCCCGCTCCGGCGACGGCGCCGGGCGAGGCCGCCGACGCCGAGACCGAACCGGTCGCCGACGAACCGCCGCGTCGCAAGAGCGACAGCGAGTTGGTCTGGGGCCGCCACAAGCCCACGCCGGCGTGGAAGTGGGCCGGCTTCGGGACCAGCTTGGGCCTGGCCGTCGCGGCCACCGGCCTCTCGATCGGGTTCTTCGTGAAGACCAAGTCGCTCGAAGACGACGTCGATCGACTGGCCAAGGACAGCATCCAGGACAACAACCCCCTCAACGACGTCCACCCCACGCGGGAAGACCGGTGCGAATTCGCGGCCGAGGACAACATCCCGGGGGCGACCGACCCGAACGCCGTGCGCAACGCGGGCATCACCGAGGCTTGCGATCTCGGCCGACAGTTCGCCGCGGCCAACACCGCCACGGTGGTTCTCGCGGGCGTGGCAGGCGTGTCGACGGTCGTGTTCACGGTGCTTTTGTTCGTCCAGCGCAAGAAGGGCCAGACCGCGTGGCAACGCCGCGGCATCCACCTCGGCGGCGCGCCGACGGCCCACGGCGGCTTCGTGATGGCCGGCGGGATGAAGTTCTGACCGCGAGCCACAGGCACGCACGCGGACCCACGCATGCGAGGGTCGGGGGCGCTACGGCACCTCGTCGTCGTCCTCGTCTTCGTGGTCGTCGTCGGGGGCGCCCAGGGCCGCCTCCTCGGGCTCGTCGACCTCGAGCTTCAGGCGCGAAAGATCGTCGGTGCGAAGCGCCACCACGATCTCGAGATAGTGGTTGCTCTTGGGGCCGAACGTCTCGGGGGGATCGATGGGCCGTGCCGTGAAGCTACGCCACAGCGGCGTGTTTTCGAACTCCACCCTCTCCAGGGTCGCCTGCAGGAGGTCGAGCTCGTGCGAAAAAGGCGAGCGCAGCAAGAAGCGGCAACGCACCGTGCGGCACTCCGTGCCCGTCACGATGACGCGAGGCTCTTCGGGCGCGCCCTCGAAGGCTTCGTTGCGCGCGACCACCACCGCCTTGTTGATCACCGGCTCGGCCTGCCGAGCCCACGCGGGCAGCTCCGGCTCGTCGTCGAACGGCTTGCCTCGCCACCTCTTCCAGGCGGCCTCGAGCGCGGCTGCGTCGCGGGGCTCGTGACGGAGACGGGGCCGGGGCTTGACGGAGGATGCCCCGGGCGGTCGCGCCCCCTGATCGCGCTCCGAGTGACGAACCCCGCCGGGGGGCACGTTGAGCCAGAAGTGCATGCCCACGGCGGCCGCCGCGAGCACCGGCGCGAGCAGGGTTCGCCCGACTCGCCAGGCGAGGGTCGACGGCCGCCCCTCCTCGGGGGACGGTTGCGAGGGGCGGACCCCCGAAGCGCGGGCGGCTTCGGCCGCCGCGATCGCCTCGGCGCGGGGGCGGGGCTCGAAGTCGATGGTCGACGCTTCGGAGCTGTCGGGCTCGAGCTCCGCGTCGTCCGGCGAGTCGTCGCGACGATCGGGTTCGTGGCTCACGTCGGCGTCTCGGTTCTCGTCGCTTCGGGCACGGGGATCTTCACGCGCCAGGTTCCGTCCTCCAGCACCAGGTCCAGCAGGCGTTCCTTGCCGTCGGCGCCGACGAGTCGAACCCGTGCCGTCGTCGCATCCGCCTCCACCAGCTCGGCGCGTGCGACCTGAGAGCGGGGATCGACGTCGACGATCTGCAGCATCTCGTTCGCCTCGATGACGCGTCGTCCACCGACCTGATCGCTGGCTCGCTCGGCCGCGCTGGCCAGGCGCTCCGCGGCGCGGCGCTCGAGCAGCGGGAGCAGGGCGTCCACGTCCCGGCGCGCGACGGCGTCGGCGTAGGCCTTGGCGGCGGTGACCGGTGCAGCCTCTTCGCCACCGCACGCGACCGCCCATGCCCCCGACGCGAGCAGGACGATGCCGATGGTGATACGCGCGATCGTGGAACGCACGGGGGCTCCTCAGCCTGTCTCGTTTTGGCTTCGATGCATACCCAGCCGCTTGAGGAGCTCGCGGAGGTAGTAGCGGGTGATCCCCGCTTCGGCCGCGGCGCGGCTCAGATTTCCGTCGGTTCGATCGAGCAGCCGCGAGAAGTAGGCCCGCTCGAATGCATCGACCATGCTCTGCTTGGCATCCTTGAAGGGCGCATCGAACAACGCGGAGTCGAAGCCCTCCACGCTGCGGTCGCGTCCTTCGCCGCCGCCCATCGAACGCGGATCCTCGCGGCGTCCCAGGTGCAGATCGGCCGGCTCGATGACGCCGCTGCGGCAAAGGTGCGCCGCCCGCTGGATGACGTTCTTGAGCTGACGGACGTTGCCCGGGAAGCTCTCGGCCATCAGCGCTTCCTTGGCGGCATCCCCCAGGCGCGGCTTGACGATGTTCGGGTGCGTCCGCGTGAAATCCTCGAGGAACTTCTCGGCGAGCATGACCACGTCGTCGCCGCGCTCCCGCAAGGGTGGGAGATCGATGGCCATCACCGAGAGCCGGAAGTAGAGATCCTCGCGGAAAAGCCCCTGCCCCACCATGTGGCGAAGGTCACGGTGCGTGGCCGCGACGACGCGAACGTCGACTTTGCGGACCTGACTCTCGCCGATGCGCTGGACCTCGCGGCGATCGAGCACCCGCAGAAGCTTGGGTTGCAGCTCGAGGGGGAGCTCACCGATCTCGTCGAGGAAGAGCGTCCCGCCGTCGGCTTCTTCGAAGCACCCCGGCCGATCGTTGACGGCCCCGGTGAACGATCCCTTCTTGTGGCCCAAGATGGCGGCCTCGGCCAGCTCGCGCGGGAGCGAGCCGCAGTCGAGGACGACGAAGGGGCCCTTGTGACGGTTGGATTCGTCGTGGAGGGCCCGGGCCGCCAGTTCCTTGCCGGTCCCGGTCTCGCCGCCGATGAGCACGCTCATCTCGGTGGGCGCCACGCGCTCGAGCGTGGCGAAGACCTCGCGCATGGCGGGGCTGCGCCCGTACAACGCACCGAAATGGTCCTCGCCGGAAATCGGGACCTGCACCTCGTCGGCCGACAAGAGCTCGACCTCGGTCTTGCCGACCTTGACGACCATGCCCGGTTCGATCCAGGCCGACTTGACCCGCAGCGCGCCGACGTAGGTCCCGTTGGTGCTGTCGAGGTCGTGGAGCTGCACGCCCTGGTCACCGATGATCAGCTCGGCATGCGTACCGCTGACCGAGGTGTCGGTGAGATCGAGATCGTTGACCTTGCTGCGGCCGATGGTGATGCGGGAGCGCGAGACCGTCTTCTGCTTGCCGCGGTCGGGGCCTTCCTTGAC
>CAZYSW010000094.1:0-5027 GCA_964650105.1 uncultured Nannocystaceae bacterium | reverse complement strand
CGTCGAAGCTGCTTGTGCGTGTGCTGGGCCGCGAAGAACGTGGTGGTCATCCCCGTCTCGGCGGGCTCTTTGACGTTCGTGGACACCGGTCTCGAGGTCCGCTTCCTCAGTTGGGCAAATCGCTCAGTTGAGCAGGTCGCGATCCGGCCGCACAACCCGCAGGTGATTGCGCTTCTTCGTGGCCCTGGACCCCCGAAGCTTGCCGGAATCCCGCAACCGACGCCAGGGCTGGGTCGTGACGAGCAATGCACCGAGGATCGCGACCAGCCACGGCACCAACACGGGCCACGGAGCCCCCCGCGCGAGCGGCGAGACGATGGTCACCCCGCCGATGAGCCACGCGAGGCCGCGGGCGGTCAGCGGCAAGGCACCGAACAACCGGAGCCCTCGCTTGCCGAAGACCACGCCGAACGCGGTTACCGCCGCCAGATCCATCGCCGTCGAGCCACCGACCGGCAGGCTCGCGACGGTGGGCAAAAGCGGGGCGAGCAGGACGGACACCAGGTGGCCCGCCACACCGCAGCCCACGACCAGGGCGACGTACTTGCGCGTGCCCCAAAAGCCCTCGAGCTCGCTGCCGAGAAACCACTGGATGAACAGCGTCCCCAGCACCAGGCCCACGCCGCCGTCGGGGAAGATGAAGTTGGCCGTGATCGGCTGCCACAATCCCTGGCCGCTCCAAATCGCGCCCGGATGCAGCAAGAGCGCCCGCCCCAGCGCCTGGTCGGCGAGGAGGGCGCTCGCCAGCACCGTGACGAGAAACAGCGCGAACGCGCCCCGACGGAACTTCGGAAGCCCAGAGAACGGGTTCGGCCGAGCCACGCGACGAGTCTAGCAGCCCCGGGCAGGGAGGCGTCCGCGGGTGCGAACGGCGCCTCGGCGTCGCTGGGAGGCGACCCCGGCCGCGCCCGGGTCGGGTTCGCCGATTTTTTCCGATTCCGGCCACGCCTGTGCAGGCTTCGACGCATGGGCATCGATCGTCGCCGTCACCGTCTGTTCGTCACGCGCCACACCGAGTATCACCTGCGGCAGGACGAGTGCGTGGGCGTCCGCGATCGGGCCACCGGGCAATGGCTGCGCGATCACGTGGCGCTGCGGCTGCGGGCGGTTCGGCTTCCGCCCCGGGGGCACGATCACCACTGGCTCGGGCGACGGATCCAGTTCTGGGGATCGAACGCGGACGTGGTGACCTCACCGGTGGTGGCCGTGGGTCGGCCGCCGCAGGAGAGCCTCGAGCACTACGTGAGCTTGATGACCGCCGGCGTGATCACGGCGTCGTGAGCCGCGACCGTTCCCGAGGCCGTCGCCTCGGTCGGCAGGGCTGCTCCGGTCCGTGTCGGCGAGGACACCGGTTCGGCGGCCTGCGGATCCCGGCGCCGCGATCCTTGACCGCTTCGCAGGGGTCTCACCGAAGGGTCCCGACGCGCTCGTCGAGGGGCCGCGCTGGACGGCGCCCGATCAGCCGGACTTGGTCTCGTCGGCGGCCTTCTTCTGCTTCGACGTCTTGCTGGTGTCGGGGTCGGCCTTGGCCGCGGAGTCGCCTCCGGCCGCGTCCTTCTCGGCGTCGGCCTTGCCCGCTTCGTCGGGCGAGGGCTGATCCCCCGCCTCGGCGGCCTTCGCCTCGGCGGCCCCCGCCTCGGCGGCATCCGCAGCGTCGGCTCCGGCCGCGTCCGGAGCGTTGCCGGCGTCCGCCGGGTTGCCCGTCCCCGAGTAGCAGCAAAGCACGCCACCGTTGCGGTCGGAAGTGACCGAGCCGCATCCCTCGGTGGTGCCGCGCGAGATCTGGGTCTTGCCCTTCCAGACCCCGTCCTTGCACTTGCCCGACAGGCAGTCGTTGCCGCAGCAGACCGGCTCCGAGCCGAGCCCCGCAGTCTGACACGGCAAGACGGTGTTCTTGCGGATCGTCGGACAGGGGTTCACCTCGTCGGTGGGCGAGTGGCTCATCGCCGCATTGAAGCGACCCGGCCCCGCGTTGCTGCAATCGTCCGCGCTCACGCGGTCGCGAAGGTCGGAGGCCTGGCCGTCGATCCCGCAGACGTGCCAGCCCTCGGCGCACAGGTCGGCCGGGACCGCACATTCCTCCCCGTCGTCGCCGCAGGGCTTGCCCGTCGGCTTGTCCCGCAGGCTCTTTCCGCCCTTCCACACGCCGACGCACCCGGCGATGCGGGGGAACTTGTCGAGCTCGGCAAAGGCCTCGCGCTGGCCATCGGAGCAACCGATGATCTTCGGGTCGCCCTTCTCGCTCTCGACGAACTTCACCCCCTGCAGAGGCGCCGGTCGGTCGCCGTCGAAGTACTCACCTTCGTAGGGAGAACCGCACGTACAACCGGACGGGCCGAACGCGAGGAGCAGGATCCCCGGCAGCAGACACACGCTGCGTCGCAACACACGCGTAAGCTCGAGCATGGCGCGAAGGATAGGCAAGGTCGGCCGGCATGGGTAGGCCCTGGCCCGGCTTCGCAAAACCTGCGCAAACGCGCCCGTCCTCGCATTTGCCGCAATATCGGCGACGGGGGACGCCGCGATGCGAACGCGGAGGTTCGATCGGGTGAGACCGCGCGCTCCCGAACCGTGTCGGGGGCGTCTCCCCGAGCGGTGTCCGTATCGCCCTCGAGGGGGCCCTCTCCCCACGACACCTGCCACCGAGGGCCTCCGCACCAAAGCTCGACCGCTGCCGGGATCGGGCCCGCGAGGGAGGGGCCACGGCGGTCGGATTCGGGCTCGAAACCCTTCTTGCGCGCCGAGGCCGCCCGCCACGCGTCCACGATCACGCGCGCACGGTCGAGCCGGTTGCGCAGGAAAACGGCGGCCGAGCCCCGCTCACCGATGCCGCTGGGGGCGGCCAGGCGAGGCTCGAGGTGCCCGCACGACGACGTGGTGATGCCTCTCGGCCACCGGCAGTCCCGATTCCCGCGGTGCTCTCGCTGTCATGGTCCGAGAGCGGCCGTTCGGATGGGCGGCTAACCGTCGTCGTCGTCGTGCTCGGCGGCCAGCTCCGCCTCGAGGCGAGCGAGGCGTTCGCGTTCCGGCTTGCCGACGACGTAGGCCACAGCGGCGCTGGCGAAGTACAGGACGATCATGGGGAAGGCCATGAGGACCTGGGTCACCGGTTCGGGCGGGGTCAAAATCGCACCGATGATGAACGCCGCGACCACCATGCCTCTCCAGTGTCGCAAAAGCGTCATGTGGGTGACGATCCCCGCCTTGGCCATGAAGAAGATGGCCAGGGGAAACTCGAACATGAGCCCGAAGCCCAGGAGCAGTCGCGTCGTGTACTGGACGTAGTCCGTGTACGTGTAGTTCGCGACGATCTGCACGCCCTCGCCGAGGTCCTTCTTGAGCGGGTACTCCAGCAAGAACTCGGTCGCGACGGGCAACACGAACGCATAGCAGAACACGGCGCCCGCGACGAACATGATCGCGCTGGTCGCCACGAAGGGAACGACGAGCTTCTTCTCGCGCCTGTACAGGCCCGGCGAGATGAACATCCAGAGCTGATAGAAGAGGATCGGCGCCGAGACGAAGATGCCAGCGATCACCGCGATACGGATGTCGGTCAGGACGCTCTCGAAGGCGGTGAGGTTCTGCAGGCGGGGGCCGGTGTCGGGCAGGCAGGTCTTGCCGAGGTTCTCGACGCAGTTGTTCTGTATCGCGTGCCAGGCGTCGTGATACGGCGCGAGCAGAAGCTGCGTCAGGCGATCGACGAGCGCGTAACAGACGACGACGGCACCGGCCAGGCCCATCGCCGCCCGCACCAGCCGCTTGCGCAGCTCGGTCAGGTGGTCGAAAAACGACATGGGCACGTCGTCCTCGGGCCCCTCGGCCAGACCTTCTGCTCCGTCGTTTGCAGGCTCGTCGACCATGGATCGCTCGAACCGGTCAGGCCGCGCCCTGACCGAGACCTTCGGTGGGCGAAGGCGACGGTCCGGCGGCCGGCGGGGACGCGCTCGCGGAGGAGGCCGTGCCGGTCGCGGGCGGCGGCGGAACGGCAGGACCTCGGCTCGCCGCGGGTCCGGTGTAGGATGGGGCCGCGGGCTCAGTGTGAGGCGGTGCGGCCGGCTCGGGGGTCGAGTCGCGCGCCGTCGCGTCCTCCCCGGGTGCCTCGCCGAGCTCCTGCTTGCGCAGCTCCTCGCCGGCGCGCACCGTCTTGGCCAGCTTTTGTTGGGCCTTCCGCATCTCGGCGCGCGCCTTCATCATCTCGCGGCGAGCCGCATTCTCCGCGCGCCGGAGCTCCTCTCGGCCGCCCTTGACGAGCTCCTGGATCTCGTCGACGCCGTCGGCGGTCATGATCGCCTCGCGGAACTCGTCGGCCGTGGCCCGTAGCGAGCCCCAGAATTTCGCCACGCTGCGGAGGATCTTGGGGAGGTCACGGGGCGAGAAGAGCATCAAGGCCACGATGGCGATGAGCGCGAGCTCGCTGGGCCCGACTCCGAACACGTGTCCACGATAGCAGCGTCGGTGCACGGTAGCGAGCGGCCCTCCGCCGACCCTTCCCGCCCGTCGCGACGCCCAGGGACGCGCGGCGCGCACCCGGCCGGTCATCCGCCGAGGAGCTTCTTGATCTGTTCTTGCTGGCGACGCGCGGCGGGGTCGCGCGTCTCGAGCCGCGTGACGATGGTGCCGGTGCTCTCGACCTGCGCCCGGTGGGCGTCGTTGAGCTGGTTGACCATTTCGCTGATCGTCTCGACCGCGCGGGTGATCTGGCGACTGCCGCGCGTCTGCTCCTGCGTCGAGCGCTCGACGTGGCGCGTGATCGCCTTCATCTTCTCGGCCGAGCGCATGATCTGCTCGGCGCCGCGCGCCTGCTCGGCGGTGGCCGTCGCGACCTGCTGCACGGTCGTGGCGACCACGTGAATGGCGTCGGTGACCTGCTTGCTGCCCTTGGTCTGCTCGACGGTGGCGCGGGCGATCTCGCGGACCATCTGGGTGGATCGACGTGCGGCGTCGGAGATCCGCTTGAGCGCGTCCTCGGCCTGGTGCGAGACCCGAACGCCGTCGTCGACGCTCTTGCTGGAGCGCTGCACCGC
>CAZYSW010000093.1:0-15163 GCA_964650105.1 uncultured Nannocystaceae bacterium | reverse complement strand
CACGTCGGACGCCAGCGACTCCAGCGAGTGCGAGGCACGGGCGGGGTCGATGGTGTACGAGGCGAGCATGGGATCGACCTCGACGCCCGCGAGCTTCACCCCCAGGTGGCGCAGGGCGTGGATCGCTGCCTTGTAATCGTGCACGACCTTGGGGAGATTCGGGTTCTCCAACGGCGGGCCCAGGTGCCGGAGCACCGCCTCGCGCCCCAGGTGCGGCCCACCGACCAGATCCATCTGACGCTGATCGAGCGGGATATAGATCGCCGGTCCGAGCTCGCCCGACGCTCGCTCGGCGATCACCGCCAGCCCCACGAGCTCGGGAAACGAACTCTCGTTGCCTTCGGTGGCCAGACACAACGCAGCGCGGCGCGCCGCGGCCAGGTCTCGGGCCAAGGCCTCGAGCTCGGCGGCGTCGGCGGCCATCAGGACGCGGTGCATCGACGGTCGGGGCTCGAACCCTTCGACGGGGGCGAGCTCGAGCACCACCTCGCCCTCCTCGTCCGTCTCCATGGCGGCGGCCACACCTCGCTGCACGGCGGCGACTGCCCGGACCTCCTTGAGGACCTGCTTGAAGCCGAGCGGCTCGAAGAATCGCTGCAGTCGCGCCTCGTCGGGCCCGCGATCCACCAGCTCCTCGAGGGGGATCGGGAGCGGAACCTGGTCTCGCAGCTCGACGAGCGCTCGGCTGAGGCGCGCCGCCTCGGCGTGCTCGATCAGACGCTCTCGCCGCTTGGCCTGTTTGATGCGGGGCGCCGCGGCCAGAACCCCCTCCAGGTCTACGTATTCCCGCAACAACCCGGCCGCCGTCTTGGGGCCGATCCCCGGGACGCCGGGGATGTTGTCCGAGCTGTCGCCCGTGAGGGCGAGCAGGTCGCCGAGCTTCTCGGGGCCGACCCCGAACTTCTCCTCCACCTCCGCGGGGCCGATGGTCTTGTTCTTCATCGTGTCCCACAGCACGATCGAGGGTCGATCGTTTCCGAGGTCCACGAGCTGCATCAGATCCTTGTCGCTGGAGGCGATCACCACCCGCTTTCCGGCCTCGCGCGCCGCACGTGCGTACGCGGCGATGACGTCGTCGGCCTCGTGCTCGGGATCCTCCACCCGCGGGATACCCAATGCATCGGTCGCCTCGCGGATGAGATCGAACTGCGGGATCAAGTCGTCGGGTGGTGGAGGACGCTGCGCCTTGTACCCGGGGAAGATCTTGCGGCGCTCACCGTCGCCGCCCGCGTCGAACACCGCCACCATCAACTCCGGGGCGAACTCGCGTCGAACGGCCTGAACCATGCGCACGAATCCGTGCACCGCGTTCACCGGGGTGCCGTCCGGCGCGTTGAGCATCGGCAGCGCGTGATAAGCCCGAAAGATGAAGTTGTAGCCGTCGAACACGAACAGCGATCCGGGTCCGCCTTCGGGGCGTACAGGTGTCTGTTCGGTCACGGACGAAGCTCCGAGTCGCGGAAGACCGTGGAACGGCGGCGGGCGTACAGATAGGCGGTCTGCACCAGGCTGACGGCGGGGATGGCCAACAGGGCGCCGACCAGGCCGAACACGTGCTCTCCGGCCAGCAGCGCGAAGATCACGATCACCGGGTGGATGTGCGCGCTGTCCCCGATGATCTTCGGGTTCAGGACGTTGGCCTCGAGGAGGTGGATCCCCGCGATCCAGGCGAGGATTCCGAGGGCGGGGCCGAACGCGACCCCCCCCTGCTCCGAGCTCATCATCGCGATGATGACGATGGGGATCGAGGAGATGATCGTGCCGAAGATCGGGATGAGGCTGAAGGCCCCGGCGAGCAGCGCCAGGAGAAAGCTGTACTTGATCTGGAAGATCACGAGCCCGACGAAGGTGAGCACGCCATTGACCAGACAGATGAGAAGCTGACCGCGAACCACACCGCTCAGTCCTTTGTCGGCGCTGCCCCACAACTCCTCGAAGTCGCTGCGGTACTCGTGGGGAATGAGCGAGCGGATGAACCGGTTCACGCGCTTCAGATCCACGAGCACGAAGGCCGCGATCATGAACGTGATCACCAGATTGGTGAGGAAGCCCGCCACGCCCGCGACGAAGGCCTGGATGACCGGACCGATGACGCTGCCGATCTCGGCGCTCCGGCTGGCGAGGAGCTCCTTGAGGCTGGCTCGAACATCGACCGCCTGGGGTTTGGGGCGCGGTGGCCCCACCACCCACGAGCCGTCGGACTGCTGCTCCGCGATCAGGCGAACGCCTTCGAGGTCGACGCGGAACGAACCGTCGCCGAGGGGCACCATGACGAGCTCGCTACCGTGCTCGGGCACGGGTTCCGGCGGCGCCAAGAACTCGCCGAACGTCTCCTCGGTCCACGCCGACGCACGCGGCAGCCACTCCTGGTTGAACTTTTCGATCGTTTCGGGGGCCGAGTCCCGCAGGCGCGCCATGTCGTGCACCACGGCCGGCAACAGCAGGCCGATGAACAGCGCGAGGCCGGCGAAGATGGCCGCATAACAGGTGATGACCGCCATCACACGGCCGATCCGCGGCTGCAGGCGCGTCACGACCGGGCCGAGGAGGTACGCGATCAGGAGGCCGAAAATGAACGGCAGGACGATGCCGCGGAACAAGACCACGACGAACACCAGGAAAGCCAAGAACCCCCACAGGCGGCTGAAGCGGCGCATCGTGGAGAACAGCGTGTCCTGCCGCCGCCGAATCGACGATTTCGCTGCGTCTTCCTGCCGTTCGTCCATGAGCCGCCCGTCGCCCTCGACACCGTGTGGCTAGGCTTCCGCCTCGCGGCGGAGCTCGCGAGTGACCGCTGGGGGACGATAGCCGGTCCGGCTGGCGCCTTCGACCGACGCGCTGTCCCACGCGCCACAATCGTCGCACCGGAAGCGAAAGCGCGGCATCTTGACGCCACAGCGGTTGCACAGCAAGCCCGGCGGCTGCAGCTCGCGCATCGCGGCTTCCCGGGCGAGGTCGCGCTGCCCCCGGGCCAGCCGCAGCCGGACCAGGGCGAGCTGAGCTTCCGCGCTGCGGTCGGCCACGCGCTCGAGCGCTGCGGCCGCCTGGTCGGAGTGTTGTCGAGACACGAGCTCGGCGAGTGCCACGACCAGCGGCGGAGACTGACTGCCGCGCAAGGTGGTCAGCATCCGCTCGACGAGATCGGCGACCAGTCCGTGGTCGGTGGCCCAGCGCCAGGCCTCCGGCACGATCACGTGCGCACCCGCCGGAGCAAGCTCCCAGGCTCGCTGCCACGCCTCCAACGCCTGCGCCGGATCACCCACCGCCGCCTCCACCCGCGCCTTGGTGGTCCAGACGTGACCGCTGTCGGGGGCCAGCTCGGTCGCACGCTCGGCCAGCTTCCGAGCCTTTCGATCGTCACCCTCGGAGAGGGCCAGGCTGGCCTGCCCCGCCAGCGCGTGCCCGCGCCCGATCTTGCTCTCGCGGCGCCTTCTCCCTTCGACCAGCTTCTCGTGCCGCTCCCAGGCCGCGGCGGCCCGCTCCCAGGCCCCCGCCTGCTCGAGCGCACGGGCCAGCGTCTCGAGGGTGGCCACCGATCCCTGCGCCAGACTGATGGCACGGACCAGGGCCCCCACGGCCGCGCGCTCGTTGCCCTGGGCCAGGAGATCGCGTCCCAGGCCGACGAGGGCGGCGACGCGCTGCTCGGGCGGCAACGAGGCCGACGCCAGCACGGTCCGATGGATGGCCTTGGCTCGCTCGATCCGACCGCGGCGTCGGTCGAGCCCTGCGAGCGCCAGGAACACCGTCGCGTCGCCGGGCTCGGCCTCGGCGATCGCTTCCAGCTCGTGCGCGACGTTCTCCAGGTCTCCCTCCGCGAGTTCGTAGAGCACCCGGGAGCGCCGAGCCAGGCTCTCGACGACCTCGCGGCGCGGGGCGACGTACCACCAGCCCGCGGCGAAGCCGATCGCGATGCAGACCAGGGCCAACAGCAGCGTGCTCATCCGGGTCGCTCCTCCCGCCTGGTCTCCTCGCGTTCCACCTGCAGGCCGTCACGGCGTAGCTTCTCCGTCATCACCTTCTTGGTGCCGGCCTCGATGTGAGCCTCCTCGGCGAGCTCGAGCACCTCTCGCTCGAGATCCCGGATCCGCCGCTGCCGCAGGGCTGCGCCGCGGATCTTGAACGGCGCCCGCATCGCCAAGAGCCCCAGCAGTCCTGCCGCGACCACCCAGCCTGCCATCAAACCGGCCAGATTTACCTCGTACCGCACCCGCTCGAGCGGCTCGAGCAGATCGAAGCGCGGTACCGCGAGGACGATCTCCACCCACGCCGCATTGGCCTGCAGTGTGTTCGATGCCCACACCACGCCGACCACGAACAGCGCGAGGCTCACTCCGAGGTAGACCTTGCCGAGGACGGACACCGGATGCGCGCACCATATCAGCCGGTGTATCCTCTGGCCATGTCCCCTCGGCGAGGTTCAAACCATCGCAATCACCCGGCAATTTCGCCCTCGGACCAGCCTGACGACGCCCGGCTGTCGGCGGCCGATCGCGGCGTTCGTTCCGGGACGCGGAGCCTGCGAACGGGCCTCGTTCATCACGCGTTCGCGACCGCCGTCGTCGGTTTCGCGCTGGGTATCGCCGCCGGATCCGGCTGCGCGACGTCGGACATGGTGTTGGAGAAGCAGCGCCGGCACGAGGAGATGCAAGGCGGGGCGCAGTGTCGTTCCGGCGTGACCGAGGAGTGCTACAGCGGTCCCCAAGGCACGCTCGGACGAGGCGCCTGCAAGCTCGGAGAGCGCACCTGCGAGGACGGCTCGTGGAGTGAGTGCAGAAACGAGGTCGTTCCCACGGCGGAGCTGTGCAACCGGGTGGACGACGACTGCGACGGCATCGTCGACAACGGTTTCGAGCGCGAGGGCGCCTTGTGCTTCTACAAGGGCGCCAAGGGGGCCTGTCGCACCGAGGGCAAGTGGCGCTGCAGCGCGGACGGAACATCCAGCGAGTGCGATGCGCCTCTCGTCAAGCCGACCCCGGAGGTCTGCGACGGCATCGACAACGACTGCGACGGCGAGGTCGACGAAGACAGTGTCCCGCAGGCCGAGCAGGCGTGTACGACCGGCAAGCCGGGCGTCTGCAACGCGGGCACCAACAAGTGCGTGAACGGCCGGGTGCAGTGCGTCCAGAATGTCCAGCCCGGCATGGAGATCTGCAACGACCTCGACGACAACTGCAACGGCGTGGTCGACGAGGACTGCGTCCCGGCGGAGAAGGCGAAGTAGGCGACGCGATGCATCCGGCCGTGCGGCCGCATGTGGGTTCATCCCTGCTCGGCTCCGACACCGGGGCAACCCGGCTGCACGGGGGCGCTCGAATTGAGCGGATGGGTCGGCGCCGCGGAGCGTGAACCCTCGGGTCGCCAGGCGATCTCGTCGGCGCCGAGGATCGGCACCGCGCCCGGGCCGGGCTCGAGCCGCGAGGCATCCGAATCTCACGGGGCGGTCCGCTTGACCGGAGTCGATGCCGATGCGGTAGCATCGATCCGAGGCCGACAACCCCCAACCGCGGGTCGCACGGGGCCCCCGCATGATCCAAAAGCACATGACAGACACCCTCGTTGAGGATCTCGAGTCGCAGGGTGACGAGACCTCCACGCCACGCGGGTGGCTGATCTGCATCGGCTCGCCGGAGGACGGCTTCGCCTCCGCGGGCCGGATCGTGACCCTCGACGGCGTGTCGAGAGCTCGGTTCTGCCGCGTGGACGAGGCCGAGGGCGTGGAGGTCAGCGAGATCGAAGGCGGGCTGGAGATCGGGATCCCCTTCGGCTGGGTCAGCGGGAACCACGCCGAGCTGTCGGTGGAGAGCGATGTCGGAGGGTTGCGGTTCTCACTGCAGGATCTCGACAGCCGCAACGGCACGCTGGTGAACGGGCAACGGATCAAGGGCACCGTCCCCCTACGCCCGGGCGACATCGTGGAGGTCGGGCGCTCCTTCTGGACGGTGCGGCAGGTCCGGATGCGAAAGCCGCGAACCCACAAGCTCGCCGAGTTCGACCCCACCGGAACTTGCAACCCGCACCTGCATCACGTGCACAGGACCCTGCGGCGCCTGGCTCAGAGCACGATTCCGATCGTGCTGCGCGGTGAGACGGGCACGGGCAAGGAGTATCTGGCGCGGGCGATCCACCGGGTGAGCGGGCGCTCGGGTCGGTTCGTGGTGGCGAACCTGGCCGCGCTCTCCGAGCATCGGGTCGAGACGGTGCTCTACGGGGACGGCTCGCGCCCGGGGCTGTTCGAGGAGGCCGACGGAGGCACGCTCCTGCTGGACGAGCTCGGCGAGCTCGGCAACGCGGTTCAGGCCAAGCTGTTGACCGCGCTGGCGGACTCGACCGAGGACGGCACCAGCCACCCGCGCCAGTACGACGTCCGGCTCATCGCCAGCACCGTGCACGACGTGCATCAGCTCGTCCACGCCGGCCGTTTCCGCGGCGATCTCTACTCGCGGTTGGCGGGCTACGTCGCCGAGCTCCCTCCGTTGAGGGCGCGTCGAGAAGACCTCGGGCTGTTGTGCCGGAGCTTCATTCGGTCGATGCAGCAAGATGGACGCCCGACGCGGATCACCACCAACGCGTTCCGTCGCGTCCTCGGCCGCGCGTGGCCGTTCAATGTCCGCCAGCTCGCCCAAACCCTCACGACGGCCAGCCTGCTCGCGAGCGGTGACGGGACGATCACGTCGGACGCCATCGCCGAGATCCTCGAAGAGGACGACGGGCTTCCCCAGAACCCCGACGAGGTCCGCCGCCTCCGCGCCACCCTCGTCAGCCAGCTCGCCGAGCACCAAGGCAACACCGAAGAGGTCGCCCGCGCGATGAACCAAGACCCCTACCGGATCCAGCGCTGGCTCGAACGCTTCGCCATCGCCGCCGAAAGCTACCAACAGTAACCGCCCCCTCCGCCTCTCCCGGAACCGGAATCCGGAACTGGAATCAGAAGGGACGAAGTGGCCACGAGAGCTCGGTGCGGCGGTGCTGATGGAGGAGGCCGACGTACGGCGTCTGCTCAGGCGGGATCGATGCGGGAGCCTGCTCGGGCGTGGACGTCAGGGGGGTCGAGAAAAAGGAGGCCGGTCTTCTCGCCGTGGTCGAGCTCGCGCTCGCCACCGATGGGTATGAACCCGGCAACAACCCGGTCATCGCCGCACAGAGAGAGGAGAAGACCGACCGTGGACCCTATGGCATCGATCTGAGTGCAAGGGAGAGCCGCATCGTGATCCTGTCGGGACCTGGAATCCGGAACCGGAATCCGGAACCGGACTCGGAACTGGAACCGGACCCCGGAGCCCCGAGGGCCGGTCAGTCTTCCAGGGCCGCGAGCTCTCGGCGGAGCTCGGGGTGGTCGGCATCCTCTTCGAGGCCTCGACGGAGCATGGCCTTCGCCTTGGGCTTCTCCTCCAGCGCCAGGTGGGCGCGGGCCAGACGGACGTAGATGTCGCCGCGGCGGAGAAGGCCGGACTGGTCGGCGTTCTGGAGGAGCATCGTCCGATAGATCTTGAGGGCCTCCTTCCAGTCCTCGTGCTCTTCGTAGAAGGTGCCGAGCGTGATGAGGGTCTCCACGTTGGTCGTGTCGATCCGGTAGGCCTCGAGCAGGTGGTCCTTGGCGCCGTTGCGATCCTGCTGGCGCATGGCGATCCGGGCCAGACGGGTCAGGTGGTGCGCGAGCATCTTGTTGCGCTTGGCGCTCCGGCCGACTTCGACGAGCCACGTGTACATGCCCGCGGCCTCCTCGTAGCGCTCCGCCTGGAACAGCGCGTCCGCGATCCGCCGGTTGATCTCGGTGTCGTCCTGGATGTCTTTGTACAGTTGAGCGAGCACCTGCAGCGCGCCGTTGACGTCCTGGAGGCGGTCGAGCATGACGTCGACGCGCTCGAGGAGCAGGGATCGACGCAGCGCCTCGTCCTTGGCTCGGCCCGCGGCGAGGTCCAGGAGATAGGCGAGCTGGTCCCACCGTTGCTGCCCACGATACAGCTCCACCAGATCGCGGGCCGCCTCGGCATTGCCCGGGTCGAGTTGGAGCGCGGCCTCCAGATACTCGAGGCGCTTGGGCGGATCTCCCTCCGCGAGTCGAGCCAGGCGGAGATAGACCGCTGCCCCCTCCGCGCCCTGGGGATTCTGCTCGATCGCCTTTTGCAGGGTGAGGCGGCTCGCGCCGTGATCGCCCAGCACCTCGTACACGGCGGCACGAGCCAGGAGCGCGGGGACATAGGATGGATCGTGCTCGAGCAGCTCGCCGAGGATCTCCTGGGCGCGCTCGGGGTGCTCGAGGCGCTCGGCGAGGAGCTGAGCCAGCTCCGACGACGTGTGCCGCCAGCCGTCGACGTCCCCGTTGGATTGCTGGCGCAGCCGTCGCTGCTCCAGCAGCTCCGAGAGATCCGTCCAGCGCTCCTCGATCGCGAACAGCCGCTCGAGCGACTTTTCGGCCTTGGCGTGCCCGGGCGACTCGAGCTGGATCTGCTGGTAGCGCTCGATCGCATCCAGGCGATCTTCGAGCCGATTCTCGGCGAGCTGGGCCAGGTCTTCGAGCACCGCGACCCGAGCGTCACCCTCCACCACGTCCAGGCGTCGCTCCAGCACGTCGCGGACGTCTTGCCATCGCTCCAGGCGGCGCAAGATGATCTCGAGCTCGCCCATGGCCTCCAGATCGTCGGGGCCGTCGGTCAGCATGTCCTGGTAGACCGCGATCGCGTCCTCGGTGCGATCGAGCTTGTCCACCAGGAGGTTGGCCAGGCGATAGCGGAGCTCTCGACGCTCCTCGGGGCGCTCCGCGATGCCGACGCGCCGGGTGAGGGCCTCGGCGAGCCGATCGTGCTCGCCGCTGGCGGTGAGCAGCGCGAGGAGCTTTTGCCACGCACGCGCCTCGGACTCCTCGATGCGGAGCAGGTTCTCGAGATCGTCGATCGCCAGCATCGGATCGGCGAGCTGGTTCTCCGCCGCCACGGCGGCCTCCCACCACAAGGCGACGGCCAGCTCGGGCTCGGCCTTGATCTGGGCGCTGCGGACCAGCGCCTCGTGCAGCTTCGGCGCGTCCCCGGCTTGCCGGGCACACTCGACCATCAGCTCCAGGGCGTCGGCGTGGTCGGGCTGATCGGCGAGGACTTGGTCGAGGACGTCGAGCGCGCCCTGGGGATCCCCCACATCGCGCACCAGCACGGACGCAGTCTGGAGCACCAGGCGCGTGACGTCGCGTCCCGATTCGCGGCCACGTTCCACCGCGTCCCGCATGAGCTGCACGGCGCGTCCCATCCGAGGCGTCCCCCGGCTCAGCGACAGCACGCGATCGAGGGCGTGGCGGGAATCGGGGTCGAGCCCCAAGAGCTCACCCCACGTCTCCAACGCTTCGTCGGGGGTCCCACCGCCGTCGTCCTGGACCTGCCCGAGCAGCTCGAGCAGACGCACCCGATCGGGGTCTGCCGGATCGATCAGCCGCAGTCTCGCGCGCGTGATCCTGGCCTGCCCGACGCGGTTGCCGGTCGACTGATAGGCGACGTCGAGCGCATCGAGCAGCGACGCTTCGGGCTCGTCCTCGGTCGCGTCGAGGATCCGCTCCAGCCCCCGCACCGCGGCCGGGTCCGCGTTGACGTCGAACGCTTCGCGGAACGCCTCTCGGGCGGCCGCCTGGTCCCCGCGTGACAGCAACGCCTCGCCCAGGCGTACCAGCATCGCGCCCTGGGTCGGTGCGTCGGTGGTCAGCCGCACCGCCTCGCGCAGCGCCTGCTCGACCGACGCCAGGTCGCCGACCAGTCCACCCAGGCGCTCGACCTCCAGGCACAGCTCGACGCCGACCAGGCCCGAGCCGACGAGCGGCGAAAGGATGGTGAGCGCGCGCGCGGGATCGCCGAGCGCATCCTCGGCGAGTTGCGCCGCGAAGCGAGCCAGGCGGATGCGCACCGCCGGCTCGAGGTCGGCGTTCGCGGATCGAGCTGCCACGCGATCCACTTGCTCGGCGATCTGTCCCGCCTGCGCCGCGAGCCGACCGATCTGCTCCAGCACCGCGTCGACATCGGCCTCGCCGATGCCGTCGAGCAAGCGATCGTAGGCAGCGAGTGCCCCCGGAACGTCGTCCAGCCGCTCGATGCGGATCCTCGCCAGGTGTCGCAGCGCCTCGGCGCGCTCCTCGGGATCGTTCGAGAGCTCCGTTCGCGCCTGCAGCACGACCGCGAGGTCGCTCCAACGCCCCTTCTGCTCGAGCTGCGGGATCACCAGACTGCCGGCGGCCTCGAACGCGTCGCGCTTTTGGGCCAGCTCGATGAGGTCGGAGATCGCCCCATCTTGCCCCGGCATGATCTGGAGGACCGACTCGTAGCGTTCGAGCCCGGTCGCCACGTCTTCCAGGGAGCGCACGTAGATGCGCGCGGCCTCCAGAACCAGGGCCGCACGTCGTTCGTCGCTCGGGGCCAGCGTCGCGCGCTCTTGCAGGACGTCGGCCGCCTCGGCGTAGCGCTCCTCGGCCAGCAAGGCCCGACCCAGGGCCGCGAGCGCGTCGTCGTCGCTGGGCGCCTCCATCAACAAGGCCCGCAGCACGTCGATCTCGGCCGCCCGGTCCTTGACCGCCTCGCGGTGGATCGACGCCAGTTGCATGCGGAGGTCTCGGCGTTCGCTCGGATCGAGGCTGGCTTCGATCCGACGCTCGAGCACCTCGATGAGCTCGCGGGTCGACCCACTCGCCGCGTACGCGCTGCTCAGCCGGCGCAAGGCCTCGGGGTCGCTGGGCTCGATGTCCAGGAGCTGCTTCCAGACCACCTCGGCGTCCTCGCGTAGGGCGAGCACCTCTTCGAGCAGGCGCCCCAGGCGACGCAGAAGCTCGACCCGCTCCCGATCGTCGGCCGATGCCTCGACCCGCCGCCGCAGCACCGAGCCCAACGCTTCGTGGTGCCCCAGACGCGTGAGCGCGACGTCCATGAGCGCCAGCGCGGGCTCGTGATCGGGCGCGAGCTCCAGGGCCGTCCGCAGGGTCTCCACCGCTCGATCGAGGTTGCCCAGCTCCTGTTGGATGCGCCCGCTGCGGACGAGCAGCGCCAGACGACGATCCAGATCGCTCTCCAGCCCCGGCGAGGCCGCGGCGGAGACGAGGGCGTCTGCCAACGCCCCTCGAAGGTCCAGCACCTCGGCCACGCGTCCGACCTCGGCGTCGAGGCTCTCGAGCACGTCGAACGGCCCGGGCTCGGCCAGGGCCCGACACAGCGCCCGGAACCCCGCCTCTGCGGTCTCGTTGGAGCGCAGGAGCAAGTCCGCCATCTCGCGGAACAGCTCGTGCCGTGCGACGGGGTCCTGGGTCTGGGTGAGCTGCCACTCGTCGACCTCGACCAGGCGCCGCACGTTGCCGGTGCGTTCGTAGATGGGGCGCAAGATGGCCAGAACGCGCGGCCGCATGGCGCGGCGCCCCTGGGCGATGCGCTCGAGCATCGCCACCACGTGCGGGTCGTCGGGGAGGTCGGCCAACACGGCTTCCAGCGTGTCGACGGCGCCCTCGGGGTCGTCGAGCTGCTCGTTTTGCAACTCGGCGATTCGCACCGCGATCTCGCTGCGACGCTGCGGCGAGTCCGATCGCATCATCCGCTCGCGGAGCAGCTCCAGCAGATCGGCGTGGCGTTGGGTCGAGGCGTAGATCTGTTCCAGACGCGTACGCGCCAGCTCGTTGTCGGGACGGATCTCCAGCGTGCGCTGGTAGGCGCGGGCCGCCTCCTCGGGGTCGTCGAGCATCTCCTGAGCGAGCGTGGCGAGCTTTCGCAGCAGCTCCACCTGGCGATCCTCGTCCATCGATCCGTCGATCTCCCGCCAGTACGCCTCGGCGAGCTCCTTCCACATCTCCGCCTGGGTGAGCGCGGCTTCCAGACCCGAGAACGCGCTCCGGTCGTCGGGCCGCGCGTTCACCAGCCGCGTCAGCAGCGGAACCGCGCGGGCGGGCTGGCGCAGGATCCCCGCCCACAGGTCGGCGGCCTCGCGGGCCACGGCCAGGCTCTCGTCGCGATCGTCGCTCGCGCCGTCACCTTGCGCGTACTCGGTGAGGAGCTCGGCGTACTGCTGCGTCTGTCCGAGCACGGTGGCCAGCCTCGCGAGCTGATCCCTGACGTAGCGCATGGTGGGCTGCTCGCGGAACAGCCGCGTGTAGCTCTTCATCGCGCGCTCGAGGTCCTCGAGCTGTTCTTCCTCGATCTGGGCGATGCGAAGCAGCAAGCGCACGCGGGTCTCGTCGTCGACGGCCTCCTCGAGCCGGATCTCCTGGATCTGAATCAGGCGCGCCCAGTCGGCCACGGCGGCGAACACGGGCTCGAGCATCTCGGCCACCCGAACGCGCATCGAGGGATCTTCGAGGTAGCGATCGAGCTCCTCGGTGGCGACGGCGTGATCGGGGTCGAGCTTGATCGCCGCGCTGAGGTGACGGATGCCGGCCTCGGGGTCCTCGAGGCGCTGCCCGTACAGGCGACCGAGCCTCAGGTGCGTGTCCACGGCCTCCTTGCCGGTCAAGTGCGCGAGCTTGCGGTTGAGGTGGGCCGCCAGCTCCCGGTACCGCTCGGTCGCCTCGTACAGGGGCTCGAGCACGGCCTGCACCTCGGGGCGCGCCAGGCCCTCGGCGCTCAGCCGCTCGTAGAGGTCGATGGCCTCCTCGGGTCGATCCAGATGCGTGCGCTGGATCTCCGCGGCGCGGATCAGATACTCGTCGCGGCGCACGTCGTCTTGCGCCCGGTCGGCCCGACCGACCAACAGCTCGGCCAGCGGCTCGTAGGCGTCCTGGCGCAGATAGATGTGCTCCAGCGCATCGGCGGCGGGTCCGTCGTCCGGCGCCAGCTCCAGCAGGCGCTCGTAGGCCGCACGCGCGACAGGGAGGCGACCGAGGCGCTCGAGCGCGACCTGGCCCTGGCTCCGCAGGACCCGTTGCTGCAACCCCGCGTCGAGGATGTGATCGACCGTCGCCGCGTAGGCGTCGAGCAGCCGCTCGGCACGCTCGGGCTCGGCTCCCAGACGCTCGACCTTTTCGAGGATCTCCTCCAGCTCGGGCTGATCGGCGGCTTCGGCCATGGCCTCGCACAGCACGCCGAACGCCCGATCCGTGTCTCCGATCCGCTCCTCTTGGGTCCGGGCGACCTTCAGCAGCGCCTGCAAGCGTCGGCGCCCCGAGGGCTGCTTGCGCGCCTGCAGCTCCTCGAGTTCGAGCAGCGCCGGCCAGTTCTGCTCGGCCTCGTACAGCGGGGTGAGGATTCGGATCGCGCGATCTCGCGTGTCGTCCGCCTCGAGGTACGTGCCCACCTCGCTGCGAGCCCGCGTGTCGGTAGGCGCCAGATCCAGCACCCGCTTGAGGAGGTCGAGGGCGTCGTGGCCCCGCCCCAGCTTGCGCCCCACCACCATCGCGGTGCGCGTCAGCAGCTCGGCCCGCTGCGCGTTGCTCTCGGCGATGGTCGTCAGGCGGCGAAGCCCCTCCTCCACGTCGGGCCAACGCTCCAGCTCCGAATTGAGCTCGATCAGGCTCCGCAGCGCGAACGCGGTGTCGTCACGGCCGACCTTGAGGTCGAGGATCGACTGGAAGGCGTCGATGGCTCGCTGGGCGTCGCGGACCTGATGCCGCATGAGTTCCCCGATCTGTCGCCACAACGCGGCGCGCCCACGTGGGTCGGGCGTGACCCCGATCCGGTGCTCGAGGACCTCGATGAGCCGCGCCCACTCCTGTTCCTCGAGGAAGAGCCGCTCGAGGGCCTCCAGCGCTCTGGCGTTGGCCGGCTCCATGTCGAGCACCTCGCTGTAGGTGAGCGCCGCGCCCACGCGGTCCCGGAGCTGCTCCTGGATGTCGGCGATCTCCAATCGCACGCGCACCTGTTCGGACGCGTTGTCGAGGAAGCGCAGGAGCTCCCGCTTGGCCTCCACCAGCGCGACGCCGTCGCCCGCTTCGAGGTGCAGCCGACACAGCGCCTCGACGGCCTCGTGGGCCAGGCGCACGTCGGGAGGATCGAGCGCCAGAAGGTCGCTGTACGCCATGCGGGCGGCTTCCTGGTCCCGCAGATTTTGATCGAGCAGGCGCGCGACGCGAGTGCACAGGTCGATACGAAGCGCGGGGTCGGTCACCAGCTCGCTCCGCAGCGCTCGCTGCCACACTTCGACCAGCTCCTTGTACAGGCGCAAGGCCTTGCCGAGGCGCTCGACCTCGTCGCGGGTGTCGAGGCGGCGAGGATCCATGAGGAAGGCCTCGCGCACGGCCTCGAAGGCGGTGAACGCATCGGACATCTCGTGCTCGCGGATGCGCGCGATCGAGAGCAGATGGCTGACCGCCTCGTCGGTCGATCCGATGGATTCGGCGTGGCCACGGCGCACGTGCAGCACGCGGATGCGCCCCTCGTGATCCCCCACGCTCTCGTAGATCGGTTCCAGCAGCGCGCAGGCCTGGAGCTGGACGTCGCTGATCCCGAGCAGCTCCTCGAGCAGGCGCCGGGCCTCGGCATCGGAGGGATCCTCCCCCACCACTTGCCCGAGCAAGTCGACGGCACCGAACGCGTCGCCGAGGTACTGCATGCGCAGGGCTGCCCGCCGGACCATCAGCTTGCGACACGCCGCGGCGTCGGACGTCAGCTCCGCCTGGCGCCCGAGGATCTCCTCCAACTTGGCGTGGTCGTCGCCGTCGGTACCCTCCGCGTACATCTCGGCGAGGAGCTGGATGGTGGGCAGATCGTCGGGGATGAGGTCGAGCAGCTCCTCCGCCGTCGCGATCGCGGTCCGTCGATCCCCCAGGACCCGGCGGGCGATATCCGTGATGCGGGACAAGAGCTCCTTTTGTTCGCGCTGGTTGAACGTGACGTCGACGCGACGCCGGTACAGCGCCACCAACTCCTCGTTGGCGTTTCGCTGGCGCAACAGGGCCTCGAGCGCCTCGTAGGCGCCCTGGTGCGTCTCGTCCTGATCGAGCACCTCGGCGAAGGCTCGCTCGGCGTCCTGCGGCCGCCCCAGACGGTCTCGCAGGATCGCCGCGTACTCGAGCAGCAGGTCGCGTCGCAACGTGGCCCGTTCGCGGGGAAGCGTCGTCCCCTCTTCTTCGGCCTTGGCCGCCTCGGCGGCGATCTGCGCCAGGACGGCCTCGTACGCCCCCGCCACCGTCGACAACGCACCGAGCTCCTGTCCGAGGCGGGCGAGGACCTGGCGTGTTTGCCACTGCGAGGGGTCGGCGCGAAACAGCCGCTCCCGGATC